>JARCRR010000066.1 GCA_029850565.1 Gallionella sp.
GCCTTGCAGTTGGTCTGCGCCACCTTCGCCGAAGAGGACGTCGTTGCCGAACTCTCCCCATACATGGTCGGCCCCATCCCCAGCATAGATGACGTCGTTGCCACTGTCGGCAGGGTTGAGCGTGCCGCTGACCGGGGAGAATTTGCGGGTACCGTCTGCCTGATTGGTCACAGTCCAATTCAGGCTGGTCGCCACCCAATCGGTGTCACCCATGATGTCATCATCCCCTGCCCCCGCAATGAGCAGGTCTGTTCCACCTCCACCCGCTAACACGTCGTTCGCATCACTGCCTACGAGGATGTCGTCACCTGCACCGCCTGCCAGCCAGTCGCCTTGTTGTCCGGTGCCGGCATGGGTGTTGCCGTTGTTAATGGCGGCGGCCACCTCTATTTGTGTGTCGGCATACAGGCGGTCGTCGCCTGTGCCGCCGCTCAGTACGTCTGCGTCTGCGCCGCCAATGAGGGTGTCTTTACCTGTGCCTGCGTATAGCCAGTCGCGTTCGGCGCCGGCTTCGATGTGGTTGTCTCCATTGCCTGCTCGAATGGTGTCGCGTCCATCGCCTGTCTGGATGATGTCGTTGCCTGTGCCTGCGGTGACGCTGTTGGTGCCGTTGCCTGCGACGATGTAGTTGTTGCCGTTGCCGGCATTGATGTTGTCGTTGTTGAAGCCGCCGATGATGACGTCGTTGCCGCTGCCTGCATTGACGCTGTTGTTGCCATCGCCTACTTCGATGAGGTCATCTCCGCCTTGGGTGGCATTGATATAGTCATCACAGCCGCCGCTTGCGATGTGGTCGTTGCCTGCGCTGCCGTTGAGACCATCGGCTCTGGTTGCATCAGGCTTGGATGGGTCGAGTATCAAATTGTTGAGGTCGTCGGCTTGGTTGTAAAAGTAGGTGATGGTGTCGAGCACGCTAACGGTATTGCCATTGGTGTCCACTTGATCTTTGTAGTGGTACTGAGTTTTTGGGGTCAGGACGTACCATTTCCACGCAGGATCAATCACAGTCCCAGCCGCTAAAGTAACGGTGAATTCCATCGGCTGCGCATCACCAGTGATGTCGCGTGTGGTGGTGGGCATGGCAGGTGGTTGGGGATTTTGCGTAGCGGTGGCATCGGTGAAGGTGATGCCCATGCCATTGCCCTGACCGGGTTTGTAGTCTTTGATGAGCATCGCGCCATCGACCATGAGGTCGCCGCCTGTGGTGCGATCACCTGTGACGAAGGTGTAGAGGTGGCTTACGCCATTGGCATCTTTGCCTCGGAAGACTTTGTTGTCGCCGTATTGGTCGCCGCCTGACATGGCGTTGCCGTCGATCTGAAGTGTGCCGTTGCCATCGGTGTCGAGGATGGTGTCGAGGCCCTCGCCAGCAACATAAGCGTAGGTGTCGTTACCTGCTCCTCCCATTAAGAGATCGCTGCCCTTACCGCCAATGAGTACGTCGCTCCCAGCCCCTCCATCTATCGTATCGTTGCCACCTTCGCCAAGTATTACATCGTTACCATCCCGTCCGTTGAGCTGGTATTCGCCGCTGTTGGCAACATTGGCGGTGTCGTCGCCGATGAGCAAATCATCAAAATTCGGGCCGACCGTTATGCCATATTTTGTTTGGATGTCGTTAAAAACAATTGTTGCCGCAGGCGCAAGGCAGGTGCTACGGAACAGGTCGAGATCTGCCACACGACCATTCGTAGCAAGGAAATTTGTTTCGTTTGGAACGTATGCGTAGGTGTAAGCCCGCGCTATCTCGCGCGCCGATTCAAGCGATAGCGCACCCAAACTGCTCAACCCGCCTGCCGCATTCACCAAGTTAGAAAAGCGGAGCATTCCAATCCACGGGGTGCTTTTGTTGAATGGTGTGCGCAAGTAAGCCTGCAGGGCATCGCCTACTCCATAGTCAACGTGGGTTGCATAAGAGCTGAGGCCAGTTCCGCTGGCAAAGTATGCTTTGAAAGGATTGCGAGAAACCAGTTTTCCATACTGATTTGCAAAATCACAAACAAATAATTTCCCAACAACAGAATTGAGAAAAGTTTGATAACGTGCATCTGCTCCCTGAAGAACTGCCGAATAGAAACTCAAGAGGTCACTGTTGAAATGGTCGTCATATGCGCTGGTGATTGCATTTTGACCAAATGATGACCCCAGACTTGCATTTATTTTTGCCTGATCTGTTGCGCTCAGACCTTGCCCTCCTGTTTGAATTGCACCCGCGTACAGTCTAGCCACTTCCGTATCTGTTGTTCGAGATGTGGTTTGATTTCCATCATCCACTAGATATTGACCAGATGCGCTCACTGCATTTTGTAATATGGAGAGAATTAATGACTTCCCAGTTTCATTACCTCCAATGTCCCACTGCACAAGACCAAAAGACCAGCCGCTTGCTGCAGTTCCTGCCCATTTCAGGACATACGGATTTGCGCCGTTCAGCTCATTTTTTTCTAACGTCCGCTCCAGCAGTTGTTTGAAGAGGATTTCGTCGGGAGTTCCGGTATATGCCATGATGCTCTCCTATTGATTAAATACAGAGTCGTCAATTTTCAGTTTTCTTGTGCCACGCAAAAAACTTTGCCTCAAATACCCCATGGCACCACAGTAGGGATTTCCTGAAACAAAATTTCTATTCGAGTCAGAGATAAATCCAATATTGTTTTCTGTCACTCGCAGCCTTGGTACGGGTTGTTTGTTGATATCAAGGGCCGATTGTTCCTCCCCATTCGGAATCAATCGAATAGTCCGACCACAAAGCAAAGCCTCACTATCAATACCGCAGTCATGGCCGTTGATTTCCTTGGTGCTAAGCCTGACCCTGATCTTGTTTCCAGCCAGTGGTGTAATTGCTAGGTAGTTGTAGCCGCTGAGTTTCTCTTCGGGCCGTCCTATAATCGCTGGCAGCCCTTCTACCGACTGGCGATATAAACCCTCAATGTCTTGTACGCGTATGTTTGATCCGTCACGCTGGTCTTCATTAGCGCAGGCGGTTTGTGGAGCAGCGGCTGTCCCATCTCTGGATTGTCCGGTATTAGCAGACAAAGCTAGGGGCTCTGGAATGGCCGGCTTAAGCAACGACAGCCGCTTTTCATAAGCTCCCTTTACGCACTCCGCATCGGCACACCCATTGCGCTCCCTCATCCACCGCTTCTGTGCCTGCTTGATTGCACTTACCCTTGTTTTATCTTTAACCGCTGCCTTGTAGGTTATTGCCAATTCTTCGTCCAGCTTCGAAATTTCCGGTGTATCACAGATGATGTGTTCAACCTTCGTCCTCGCCTTCGCACAATCGAAACTCGCTGCCTGCGCGG
Source organism: Gallionella sp. (assembly GCA_029850565.1). Lineage (GTDB taxonomy): Bacteria > Pseudomonadota > Gammaproteobacteria > Burkholderiales > Gallionellaceae > Sideroxyarcus. The sequence goes on from JARCRR010000066.1 coordinate 3,306, forward strand.
ACAATGCAAAAATCAATGCGCTTATCGCAGAGAGAGGTAGCCATGTGTTTCTTGTGATGAGTGTGTTCATGCGAATCTCCTTTCCAACAGATCGAAGGTCGCATCATTCGCTGGCTGACATTTAATTCGGATACTCATAACGCTCTCCATAAATTGATTCATCATCTCTCCCTCCCCGCTTCCTGAAACGCCTTCATCACAGGCGACAACAAGTATTCAAAGATGGTGCGCGTGCCAAGGTGTATCTCTGCCGTGACCTGCATGCCGGGACTCAAGGTATGTTTGATGCCGTCAACGATGAGCTCTTGTGCTTTAAGGTCCACCAGTGCACGGTAGGAATATGGCTGCCCGTTGGGCGACTTGGCCGTGGGTGGTGCAGATGAACCTGCGCCTTGCTGGGTGTTGTCCGTAGCATCTGCGCTGAGGTGGGCGACTTGTCCATCAACCATGCCGTATTTCTGAAACTGGTAGGAGGCGAATTTGATCTTGGTGGAATCACCTTGATGGATGAAGCCGACGTCTTCGTTGGAGACCCAGACTTCGGCACGCAAGATCTCGTCCTTGGGTACGAGGGTCATCAAGATGGTGCCGGGGCTGATGACGGTACCGATGGTGTGGGTGGCTACGTCTTTGATGATTCCGTCTTGAGGTGCTTTGAGTTCGAGTAGGCCGTTGCGGTATTCCTGTTTGGTGACTTCGGCTTGAGTCTTGTCTAGTTTGTCGCTGATATCCGCACGTTCAGCTTGCAGGCGTTGGCGGTAGTCGGCGGTGATCTGTTCGAGTTTGCGGCTGGAAGAGGTGAGCGTAGCTTTAGCGCTGGCAATGATGTGTTCTTGGGTCTTGAGGTCTTGTTCTTTTTCGATATGTTCGCGCTCTTTGTCGGTGGCTTGCAGTTTGCTGACGTAGCCATCTTTGGCGAGCTCACCAAAGGCTTTGGCTTGGTCGCGGTAGTGCGGCAAAACT
>JARCRR010000067.1 GCA_029850565.1 Gallionella sp.
GGATAAAGGGAGCCAGAGATAAGGCGCTGTTGTTAATGGGCTTCGCAGGGGCATTCCGGCGTTCTGAGCTTGTATCAATTACGGTTGAGGATGTTTCATTTGTCGATCAAGGGATGATTGTTCATTTGAAACGCGGCAAAACAGATCAGGCTGGAAAAGGTCGCGATGTTGCTATCCCATATATGCGTGGAATGTGTTGTCCAGTTAAGGCAATCCAAGAATGGTTGGCTATATCTGAAATATCAAGTGGAGCAGTATTCAGGCGTATAGATCGTCATGGTAATTTGCTTGAGCAGAGATTGTCTCCACAATCAGTAGCGCTACTGGTCAAGCAAAGGATCATGGCTATTGGAAAGGATGACAGGTTGTATTCGGGTCATAGCCTACGCGCTGGCTGGGTTACAAACGCGGCATTGTCCGGGGCTAGCGCATGGAAAATATGCCAGCATACGGGTCACCAATCTGAAGCTGTTATGCAGCGTTATATCCGAAGCGGCAACATGTTCATGAATTACCCACTCCTTAGGAATTGAAGAGGTGGGGGGATGAGAATTCAACATGTTTTTCAGCGCCGAGAAAGTGATTGCGGGGTTGCTTGCGTAGCAATGATCACAGGTATGTCATATGAGGATGCGTTCGATGCAATAGGGTATGAGGAAGATTGGAAGTATTTTTATACTACCCATCGAGCGTTGACCAATATTCTCAGAGAGCTTGGCTGGAATATTATCTGGAAAAAATTTCGTTCATGGGATGCAATACCGGGCTGTGCCATCGTTGCCGTGAACCACCGCTGCAATCGTCGATACTTTCATTGGGTTGTTTTTGATGGTGCCATGATTCTCGATCCATTGCCTAATAGCAAACAGAAGAATGGTCGCTATTGTGCATCTGGCTGGTATTTGCTCGTAGTGAGTTGATAAATATTCTGAAGAAAGGTAGTGCAATGCCTCAGCTGATCGACTTTATAGACAAGATTGCAAGGAACAATAAACGAGATGTTCAAATGCTCAAGAATAGAAGAGAGGAGTGTAAAAATGGATAGCCACGAGCTACTAGAGTTATGCATTAAAAAAGGAGCGATATGCTTGCCGGATAGTTACCCTGCTAAAGCAGGAAGCCTCGTATTTTTGACCACCAGCTTAACAGGTTGCTTGATGCTGTTCTCGAAGCCTGAATGGATAGTGACGCGGGACAAGTTAATTACAAGCAAGGATGGCAAGATTTATTTTACAGACGTCGTAACAGATAAGCTCTGGCAAAAAGAAATCCAAAATCTCATTGCTACAGGGGAGGAGTTGGAAGTAACTAAAGATAGGATGCTTGCTATTTCGGACTATCAGATCAAGGCGGCAAAATTGGAAGAAGCGGTGCTTTGGGTGCCGAAGGGGAAATTTATTGAACTGTGGAACCCAAAACATTTTAAAGATTAACTGATCTATGCGTCACAACTTGTCGTTATGCGACCTATGATTAGAGTGTACTGAATACCTGATAAACAACGATCAAGGAGCAAGCATGCAAATCACATTGGCAATAAATCAGCAGCACTCAATGGACATTGGCTATTCAGAGTTGGCTGACCTCATCGGATTTTTTAACGACAATCCTTCTAGTGCTGGTTTCTACAGCGAGTTATCAACTCATCCGGCTAGTCAGATCAGAGCAGAGGTGGCGGCCAAGACCTGCTTGCCACTTGCTACGTTAGAAAGATTGGCAACAGATGCCAGTATCGAGGTAGTTCTGAAGGTTGCCGGGAACAAAACCGCTATGCAGTCATTCGATACAGATAAAATACTCTACATGATTCGACGTGATGTAAGCGTGGCACTTGAAATTGCTCGTTATCAACTGCCGTATATGAATCCATTTGTAAGTGAAGTTGTGATCGAAGAGTTAAGGCAGCACGACGATCCAAATGTTCGAGATGCTTTAAATGTGGAGGATGATATTGAAGAAGACTGATCCTATTGCGAAGTTCCAGTTCAGCTACCAGCATATTGTCCCTACAGACATCCCATATTTCACCTGTATTGTTCCAACTAGCTGGTTGTCCAAAAATTTGCCGGAAATGGGCGGCGCCGTAAGCTATACCGACAGGCGAGACACAGGGGCCGTCCGAACAGATTATTTCGTTGAATTCATCCATCCAGTAATGGAAGGAAATTCTCCTGCATCAATTAGCCTTGATATACTTAGATGGAACGATGAGCAAGAGCGCTATTCCAGCTGCTTTGAAGCGCCTTTAGAAATTCATTGTGGCGCGGCCACCCATTCAAGTGTGAGCATTGAAGGTGGAGTTGAGGCCGCACTATTACACCACCTGTTTGGGCATCTTGCGTTGTCGGCAACCCTCCACAACATCCATTTGGATATGGCGGATATTATTGCAACGCTGTCGCTGAGCAGGAAATACGAGTTCGCATTGGCCGTAGGCGAAATGCCAGCTGAAATTATGCCGAAGTTGCAGGATAGATCAGGTTTGCGCTTGGAAAAATCTGGAAGTGCTTTTTTAATGCTGTTTTGCAATGACAACAATATCCGCTTGGAATACCTAAGTGCGCTCAGTGATGCGTTCGAGGGTGGCGATTCGAGCTATATTTATACTGATGTCGCTGTTGAACAAGACATGATGTTGATCAGTGCATTGATCGGACATTATGGCGCGGCGGCAAAAAAACGAATATATTGCGCCCCCTAAAGTGGATCGGGGCGAAATGGATATTCCTTCGTTCCTTCGGAAATAGATTGGCGAGCGTCCGCACGCAATTGCCTTATGTGGTTTGTGGGAAAAGCCAAGCGAATGCATATGCTCTCTTGGAAAGCTCTGCTGATAACTAGCGGAAGGGAGTTGGCAGGATGGCGCGATTTCGCAGATTGTAACGGCAGCATCGAATAGGATAGAATGTGCACGGCATGATTACTAACATGCATACTGAATATTGCAATGAGATTGAGGGTTAACCTTAGTCGCAATAGTGCGTTGTAATGTGAGTAATATTGTGAGTATTAGGTAAATGATGTGCTTGAAAGCCAGTGTCTGCTTGAAGTTCAAGTGCACCTATCCCACCAAATAAAAAAACTCCAGCCGAAGCTGGAGTTTTTTGTTTTCTACGACCGAACAGTGATCAGTCGGCGAAAAGTTGTTTCAACATCCACAAAGAGAAGCCAACTGCTACGAGTGCGGTACCGATTGCGGAAATATCAGCGATGAATGACATATTTTCTCCTCCAAGAGATTCGGGTTGAACATACCAACAAAAACTACAGGGAGAATCGTAGCACATTCGGAACGTCTAGCAAGTGCGTAGACAATGGAATACCTGACCAAATGGCTGGGCCGATGGTCAGAGTGATGGGGGCGAAGGGAGGTTGGTGCGAGAGGTGTTTTGCCTCCCGCACTTTAAGCTTGTTTAGCCTTTGATTGTTTGAATCGTGATCCAGATTGCGAAACCGACTGCAAAGATTGCTACGCCGATGGCTGAAAAGTCTGCGATGAAGGACATGCGGTTACTCCCTTGAGCTAGTTTATGATGGTTCTTGTGGGCGATAGCGCTAAGTGAATAGTTGACTAAAGCTTTTTGGATTATATGAGTATTTTTATTGGTTATTCACACATCTTTACTAAGGCTTAAAGATAAAAGGTCAATATTTCTCAATAAGTTATCGCAAATGATTTTCAGAGGCAGAACGTGCAAAAGAAGCTCTATATAAAGACCTATGGTTGCCAGATGAACGAGTACGACTCGGACAAGATGGCTGATGTGATGCAAGCCTGCGGGGATATGGTGCAGGTAGATAGGCCTGAGGACGCAGACATAATCTTGTTCAATACCTGCTCGATTCGCGAGAAGGCAGAGGACAAAGTGTTTTCTGACCTTGGGCGCGCACGGGAGATGAAGTTAAGGAAACCAGAAATGTTGATTGGCGTGGGCGGCTGCGTCGCCAGCCAAGAAGGTCATGTCATTCTCAAGCGTGCTCCCTACGTGGATGTGGTGTTCGGTCCGCAGACTTTGCACCGTTTGCCGCAACTGATTGAAGAACGACTTGCTAGTGGCAAAGCCCAAGTGGATGTCAGCTTTCCGGAGATCGAGAAGTTCGACCATCTGCCGATAGCTCAAACGACACATGGGTCGGCCTTCGTTTCCATCATGGAAGGGTGTAGCAAATATTGCACGTTCTGTGTTGTACCTTACACACGAGGAGAAGAGATATCGCGTCCTTTTGCCGACGTGCTACGAGAAGTAGGGAGAATAACTGCACAAGGTGTGAGCGAGATCACATTGATCGGACAGAATGTGAATGCCTATCAGGGGGGGACACCCGATGGCGACACGGTGGATTTCGCCTATCTGGTGCAAGCCGTCGCAGCGATACCTAGCGTTCAGCGTCTGCGTTTCACTACCTCGCATCCGCGTGAGATGTCGCAGCGCTTGATTGACCTCTACGCTACAACACCCAAACTGGCGAGCCATCTGCATCTGCCTGTGCAGTCTGGATCGGATAGGATCTTGGCGGCGATGAAGCGTGGCTACACCGCGTTGGAATATAAATCCACTGTCCGCAAGCTGAGAGCGGTACGGTCTGACATCTCTATCACGTCAGATTTTATCGTTGGTTTCCCCGGCGAGACAGAGGCGGATTTCGAGGCGACCATGAAGTTGATCGACGAGGTCGGGTTTGATGCTAGTTTCAGTTTCTTGTTCAGTCCGCGTCCTGGCACGCCCGCTGCCGAGATGCAAGATGACACGCCCTATGAGGCCAAGATGGCGCGCTTGCATCGTTTGCAAGAACGTATCGCGGCTCTTGGCCAGCGGGTCAGCGATAGCATGGCGGGTACTGTGCAACGCGTGCTTGTGGAGAATATCTCGCGCAAGAGTGAGGCAGAGTTGGCGGGGCGAACGGAGAATAATCGAGTAGTTAATTTTGCGGGTTCGCCGGGGATGTTGGGGCGCTATGTGGATGTACGTATCTCGTCGGGAACCTTGCATACATTACGCGGCGAACTGGTGCTGAAATGAACGACACGAATAAACTCTCACTGTCGGTGCAATTCGCCAGCAACGCGAAAATACTACCAACTCGTCAGCAATTCCGCCGCTGGGTGAAAGCGGCATTGGAACAAGATGTGCAGATGGTGTTGCGCATCGTCGATGAGATCGAAGGGCGTGCACTGAACCAAAGTTATCGCGGCAAAGATTACGCGACCAATGTGCTGACTTTCGTCTACGACGATGGGCAGCCTCTCCCGCAATCTGCGGGCTCCGCCAGTAACGTGTTGCAGCCGCTATACGGCGACGTGGTCATCTGCGCGCCAGTGGTGGCACGCGAAGCGAAAGAGCAGGGTAAGGATCTGTTTGCGCACTATGCGCATCTGACCATCCATGCGGTGTTGCATCTGCAAGGATATGACCACGAAAACAAGTGTGATGCAGAAGAGATGGAGGCGCTCGAAACTGCGTTGATGCTCAAATTACGGTATCCTGCGCCCTATCTTGTTAGTTGAAGCTTAAGTAATGGACGGTTCAGAAAGTAGCAACAAACCCACTTTGCTGGAGCGGCTCTCCAATCTGTTGTTGCGTGAGCCGGAAGACCGCGAGCAGTTGGTCGCATTGTTGTACAGCGCTTACGAGCGCAACTTGCTGGATGCCGATGCGCTTTCCATGATGGAAGGCGTCATCCAGGTCTCCGAGCGGCAAGTGCGCGAAATTATGATTCCGCGTGCGCAGATGGATGTCATCGACATCAATCAGCCGCCACAGGCGTTTATCCCCTTTGTCATCGAAACTGCGCACTCGCGTTTCCCCGTTACGGACGGCGATAAAGACAACATCATCGGTATCCTGTTGGCGAAAGACTTGTTGCGTTACTACGCGGGTGAAGAGTTCGATGTGCGCGACATGTTGCGCCCCGCCGTGTTCGTGCCGGAATCAAAACGTCTCAATGTGCTGTTGCGCGATTTTCGCAGCAACCGTAACCATATCGCGCTGGTGGTGGATGAGTACGGCGGAGTGTCTGGTATGGTCACCATCGAAGATGTGCTGGAGCAGATCGTCGGTGATATCGCGGATGAATACGATTTTGATGAGGATGAGGACAACATCCTCCGTCAGGACGATGCGCACTGGCGCGTCAAAGCCGACACCGAGATCGAAGACTTCAACGAAGCGTTGGGGACGGATTTCAGCGATGAGGATTGCGACACCATCGGCGGCCTAGTACTCAAGTCGGCAGGTCAACTGCCTAAGCGCAATGATCGTATCCAGATCGGAGAGTGGCAGTTCACCGTGCTGCGCGCCGACAGCCGCAGGTTGCACTCCTTGTTGGTGGAGCGTCTGCTTATCGAGGCGGATAAGCAGGAGTGACGTAGAGTCGTTTTAGAACGACTCGTCTTCGCGCAAGTACCGCCACTGTCCTTGCGGCAACTCGCCCAGCCTCACCTTGCCGATGCGTACGCGTTTCAAGGCGCTGACTCTCAAACCCACCATCTCGCACATGCGGCGTATCTGGCGTTTCTTGCCTTCGACCAAAATGAAGCGCAGCTGGTCATCGTTCATCCAACTCACTTTGGCGGGCTTGAGTTTTTTACCATCAAGCGAAAGGCCGTGATTCAGCATCGCCAAGCCGTTGGCTGCCAACTTGCCTTGCACGCGGACGAGATATTCTTTCTCGATGGGAGAGTCTTCGCCGATGAGTTGTTTGGCGACACGCCCATCTTGGGTCAGTACCAGCAAGCCGGTCGAGTCGATGTCTAGGCGACCTGCGGGTGCAAGGCCCAAGAACTGGCTGCGATGGAAGCGATGCGGCGATTTGTCTTCGGTCCAGCGCGTGGCTTGATCGAACAGCAAGATCGCGGGTTTGTAACCTTCCTCTGCTTGCCCTGAGACATAGCCAACCGGTTTGTGCAACAAGACGGTGACGCGATCCTTTTGTTTGGCTTGAGCGGCTTTTTCCAATGTGATCTTCTGCGTCGGCAATATCTTGGTGCCGAGTTCGCTGACAATCTCGCCATCCACTTTCACCCAGCCTTTGGCGATGTAATCATCCGCCTCGCGACGTGAGCAAAGTCCTTGTTCGGACATGAGTTTCGAAAGACGTACTTTTTCCATTTTTATCCCAGTGCGGGGAACAGCCCGCGAATTCCGCCTGCCATGAATTCCACGGCGATGGCGGCAAGTAATAGACCCATCAAACGGGTGACGATGTTGCTGCCGATCTTGCCTAATCTTTTGGATACCCAAGGAGCGATGAGGAAAGTGAGCCACACGGTGAGGCTCAGTGCAATGAGCACGAGTGCCATCACGCCGTAATGTCCGGTGCCAGTTCCCTTGTGCGCATCCAGGATCACCGTGCTGATCGCTCCCGGTCCGGCCAACAAGGGCGTGGAGAGCGGAACGATGGCGATAGAAGAGGTCGCATCGCCGTCGGTGTTGTCATCGGGGGAGAGTTTCGGCTTATCTCCGATGAGCATGTTGATAGACATCAGCAACAGCAGGATGCCGCCCGCCGTGCGGAAAGAATGGATGCTGATGCCGAAGAATTCCAGTATCGCTTCACCCAGCAACAAGGCAGCGAGCAGGATGAATAGCACTGAGAGCGAGGCCATGCGTCCCACGCGCTCACGCTTCTGCGCCGTCATACCGGCTGTGAACGCAATGATGATGGGGATGATGCCCACCGGGTCGATGATCGCGAACAGGCTGATGAATATCTTGGTATATTCGGTGAATTCGAGCATGGGTGACGCAGGGTTTCGTAAGAAGGCGGCGCGAAGTTACACCGTATAATGCCACGAATCAAATTGCATCTTATTTTTCGTGAATAATCTGATCCCCCATCCCCGCCTTATTGCCTTCATCGTCGGCGCAGTCGCCGTGTTTGGTTTCGCGCCGTTCGGCCTCTTTCCCCTGCCTATCTTGTCGCTCACTGTGCTGTTCTGGCTATGGAGCAAGGCGGAACGACCGGCACAAGCCGCATGGCTTGGTTTTTCTTTCGGCATGGGATTGTTCTGCGTAGGTATCGGTTGGATATATGTCGCGCTGCATGATTACGGCTACATGCATCCCATCCTTGCGGCTGTGGCGACAGCGCTGTTTGCGGCAGTGAATGCCGCGCTCCCTGCGCTGGCTGGTTATCTGCAGGCTGGGTTCAGAACTGCGGCGACATTCAGAGTGCTGTTGGTCATGCCCGCTATCTGGACCCTCGCCGAGTGGATACGCGGGTTCTTGTTCACGGGTTTCCCTTGGCTGTCAGTCGGCTACTCGCAAGTGCCGAACAGCCCGCTGGTTGGCTACGCGCCGATACTCGGTGTGTTCGGTGTGTCGTTGCTGCTGGCGCTGAGCGCCGCGCTTGTGCTGGTCATTTGGAACATGCGTTGGAGCAAACAGGGTAAAGCCGCATTTGCCGTTATGTTCGTGTTGTGGGCGGGCGGCACCGCGTTGCGTGCTATCGAATGGACGCAGCCTCAAGGTGAGCCGCTTAAAATCAGTCTGCTTCAAGGCAACATCCCCCAAGACACCAAATTCTCTGAAGACGCCTTGATCGATACGCTGGAGACCTACCGTCGTTTGGCGCAGAGCAGCGATGCACGCTTGATCGTCATGCCCGAAACAGCGCTACCCTTGTTGCGCGAAAACGTCCCCGCAGGTTATCAATCTATCCTGCGTGACCATGTGCGGCAGAACGGTGGAGACATCCTCGTCGGCGCGTTCGAGCGTGAGGATGACCGTTACTTCAACAGCGTCTATTCTTTGGGCACATCTGAAAGCCAGCATTACCGCAAGGATCATCTCGTTCCTTTTGGCGAGTTCATTCCCTTACGTAGCGTGTTCGGCTGGCTCATCAACGAAGTGTTGCAAATACCCATGGGCGATCAGACTAATGGCGGTGCGAATCAGACACCTCTCAACGTCGCCGGACAGAAGATTGCGGTCGATATCTGTTATGAAGATGCCTTTGGTGAAGAGGTCATTCGTGCCTTGCCCGAAGCCACCTTGCTGGTGAACGTCACCAATGATGCGTGGTACGGTGATTCCTTCGCGGCCGAGCAACACAACCAACTCTCGCAGATGCGTGCGCTGGAAACGGGGCGCATGATGTTGCGAGCCACCAACACCGGTGTCACCTCCGTCATCGGTGTGGATGGTCATGTGCAAGCCGCGTTGTCGCAACACGAAGCAGGGGTGCTTACCACCCAAGTGCAAGGTTATGTCGGCAGCACGCCGTATGTGTGGTGGGGAAATGCGGCGATGCTGGTGTTGATTGGGATGATGCTGGTCGCCGCATGGAGGTTGCAACGCGGGAAATCCTCTCACCCGCTTGCGGGAGAGGGTTAGGGAAAGGGTGTTATGTCTTGGGTCTGCTACCTCCTCCCTG
>JARCRR010000068.1 GCA_029850565.1 Gallionella sp.
TCTGCTCTTCAGGGAAACCCGCCAGTGCGTCGTACAGCATCAAGCCCGCCTTCATCTTCAGCAGACCATTACGACTGTCTTGGTAGACAGGCACACCGAAACGAAGTGGCCATACCCGATGCGGCGCGGCGCGCAACAGCATCCGCCGTTCTTTGAGTGCCTTGCGCACCAGTTTGAAATCGTAGGTCTCCAGATAGCGTAACCCGCCGTGGATGAGTTTGCTCGATGCGGAAGACGTCGCACCCGCCCAGTCGCCCTGCTCGACCAGCGCAACCTTAAGTCCTCGCAATACGGCATCGTAAGCTGTCCATGCACCATAGATACCGCCGCCACAGACCAGCAAATCGAACTCGCCCTCCAATGCCGCGAAATCGCGTCTCACCTATCCCTCATTTCCAAAGCCTTCTGCGGGTAATCGCTGATCAGGACATCGACACCCAACCTTAAGGCGCGATCGATCTGCTCATCGGTATTACATGTGTAAACCGCAATGGATCTACCGCGTTCGCGCACCACGCTCATCATCGCCTCATCCAACGTGGAGATGTGCACGCACAAACCGTGCAGGAACGCATGCTCATCCAATGTGCGCTTGGCGAATGCTGCATCGTGCTCCGGCTCCAGATTGAACACCAAAGGAAATTGCGGCGCGATGTGCCGGGCGTAAAGCAGGCTGTCGAGATCGAATGACGAAGCGAGGATACGTTCACCGTCTGATGCTCCCGCCAGTGCCAGCACCTCCCTCACTTTGATATGCTGACGCGCATCCGTTTCGCCCGCATAACGTTTGATCTCCAACAACAAACGGCAACGCGCTCGATAGCTGGCGATGAAATCATCCAGAAGCATCACCCCCTCCCGGTCTGAGCCGGGGAAGTGCGCGGCGAAATCCATAGCCTGCATCTGCGCGCGATCCAAATCGTCGATGCGCTTGCCGGGCAAGCCGAGCCTCGCCAGATCATCGTCGTGCCACAGCACGGCCTCATCATCACGCGAGAGCTGTATGTCGGTCTCGATACCATCGATGGCATAGCGCAATGCCTTGTCGAAGGCGCTGCGCGTGTTCTCCGCCGCCTCTTTGTTCGCGCCACGATGCGCGTAGATCATTGTTCTGCTCATGGCAAACTCTCAATAAACCTCTGCATAGAAGCCTCCATCTGCGCATAGTGCGGATTGAACGTCAGACGGCGCAACAAACCTTGCTGCAAATTCCGTTCGTCCACCTCACCCAGCCAAGCAACTTGCTTGTTATTCATGCAAAGGGCATAACGCCCGTCATCATTAGCGCGATAGTGCAGACAATTCAAATATTTGCCCGCCGCTCCGTAGTGCGCATCCTCCGCAGGAATGACGATGGCAGTGTGTGCGCTGCTCAATATCCGCTGTTCCGGCATTGCGCTGTTCACCCACTCGATGTTCTTCTGCTCTAATTTTTCCTTCGAATACCACACCAGCCTGCTCGCGTGATGCGTCGCGTGCTGCATAAAACGTAACGTTGCGGCAGAGCTCACCGTAGCATCGTCCGCACTGGCGGCAGCAAACACGGGAATACTCAATGCCTGCTGCGGCAAAGCTTTCGTCAATCCATGCATCTGCGCTGCCGCGTTCTTACAAAACGATTCATATTTGAAAGGGTCTTGATCCTGCGAGATATTGACCCATGCCGTTCGCGACAGAAGCCAACTATACAATTTGTGCAGCTTCGCCCACTTGGCACGCACAGTGATCTCGAACGCGGGAGAGAACAGGAACAGTCCGCGTACTCGTTCATCTTTTGCGGCGTGATACACACTCAATGCCGCACCCGCAGAGAATCCGGCGAGATAGACTTCTTCCACCTCCTCGGCAAGACGGTCCGCACCGAATGCCACCGTCTTCGCCCAATCCTGCCAGTGCACATCGAGCAAATCACCGGGTTGCGTACCATGACCCGGCAACAACACCGCCATCACACGAAATCCGTTGCGCTGAAAAAAGATCGCCAGATGGCGCATGTGATATGGAGAATCGGACAAACCGTGCGTAAGCAACACCCCGCGCCGGTAAGGTTTGTCTCGTCCCCGCGGGAGATCGCTTGCTGGGCAGAACTCGAATGGCGCATTACCTTCGACGACCTTCTCGGCATCGTTCATTCCGGCGTGCGCCTGATCCAACATCTCTCGTGTCTGCGCCACATAGTCTGCGAAAGAAAGACTATCGTCCGTTGAACGTACGTGCCGTCCAGATGGCCGATGCCGTAGCCCCAATTGGATTTTCGTGAACACGCCCATGTCCGCATTGTACCCGCCGCGATATGGCTTTAAAGCCCTCTTCCAGCTTATGATGCACAACCGTTTTCTTTAAGGCTGGCATGTCCTGGTTCATCACCAATCTCATCAGCGCGTTCTTGCTCCCACCGCTCAACCTGCTCATCGTCGCAGGTGTTGGAATTTGGCTGTGGCGTAAGCGGCCCGTCATCGCACGAGCGCTGCTCGTCACTGCGTTCGCCTTGCTGTGGATACTGTCTACGCCTTATGTCGCGGATGCGCTGATGCATCGCTTAGAGGGAGCGCCTTACGCCACAGACACACGCAAACCGCTCGCCGATGCCATCGTCGTATTGGGAGGAGGCACATACTTCCACGCCCCCGAATATGGCGGCGACACTGTAGGCAAGGAAACGCTGGAACGCCTGCGCTTCGCCGCCAAGCTATACCGCGAGACCGGCAAACCCCTCCTAGTCACTGGCGGAAAACCGTTGGGCAACAGTGCTTCTGAAGGCGGGCAGATGCGCCAGGTATTGGAGCAGGAATTCAAAGTGCCGGTGAAATGGGTTGAGGGCGAATCGGACAATACGCTGGAGAACGCCCGCTTGAGTTACAAGGTGCTGAAAGAATCCGGCATCACCCGTATCTACCTAGTCACTCATGCATGGCACATGCCGCGCTCGGTGCAGGCTTTTCAAAGTGCGGGCTTCCAGGTCGTTCCCGCCCCCACTGCCTACACCACACGTTATGCGACAACGCTACTGACCTTCATCCCGAGCGCCGAATCCCTTCTCGACAGCCGCTGGTACATGCACGAAATGATAGGCATGCTGTGGTATCAGTTAAAATCTTAAAGCCATTGCGCTCTTCGCAGGAGCGGCCTTAGCCGCGAAAGCCCTCCTGCACCGCACAAAATCGCGGCTAAAACCGCTCCTACAAATAAATATCGAGGTATTACATGAAAGCACGTATCAAATGGATAGAAGGAATGGCATTCATCGGCGAGAGCGAGAGCGGACACGCCATCGTCATGGATGCCTCCCCCACAGTCGGCGGACGCAATCTGGGGCCGCGCCCGATGGAGATGTTATTGCTCGGTGCCGGCGGCTGTAGCAGCATCGACGTCATGATGATCCTGAAGAAATCACGCCAAGCCGTATCGGATTGCTATGTGGAGATGAGCGCAGAGCGCGCCGAGACCGACCCCAAGGTGTTCACCAAGATACACATGCATTTCGTGGTGAAGGGCAAAGACATCAAACCGGAAGCGGTAGAGAAAGCAGTAAAACTATCCGCAGAGAAATACTGCTCGGCTTCCATCATGTTGGGGGCTACGGCAGAGATGACGCACGATTTTGAGGTGGTGCAGGAATAAGCCCTCACACTCAGTCCCTCTCCCGCAGGGCGAGGGAGGCAAAAGCCCTTCGCCCTCTGGGAGAAGGGTGGGGATGAGGGAAGTACTAGACCCAATAAACCGTCTTCGTCATCACCTTCGACATCCCGCGCATCGCCACCTTCACCGGCAAGGGCAACTCCGCCGCGCCCAGTTCGACCGCCATATCCGCATGTCCCACCTCATCCGTGTACATCTGCTGCGCCACAGCACGGCTCTTGGCATCTTGCGGCGGCAAGGTATCCAGATGGTGTTGCAAGTGCGCGCCGACCTGACGTTCGGTCTCGGCCAGGAATCCCAAGTTCCATTTATCGCCCAGCGCACCCGCCAGCGCACCGATAGCTAATGAACTGGTGTACCAGAACGGATTGAGCAGACTCAAGCGTCCACCCAGTTCGTGCACGCGATGCGACGTCCACGCCAAATGCTCCGTCTCTTCCCACGCCGCATGGTTCAACCTCGCCTCCACCGCAGGATCTTTTGCCGTCAGCGCCTGTCCTTGATACAGCGCCTGCGCGCATATCTCGCCAGTGTGGTTGATACGCATCAACGCGGCGGCATGTTTCTTCTCCGCCTCGGTCATCGCGGCATCGGCGATATTGGCATCAGGATAAGGACGGGCAGTCGGCGCTTTGGCAAAAAGTGTACGCAGACCTTTATCGAATTCGATGATGAGACTGTCTAGGTTCAGCATGATGTGCTCCCTTGGTTTTCACAGGCAGAAGATTACTGGATTCCCCACGACTCTGGAAGGACAAATGGGGCAAGCAGGTAGTCCACATAGCGGATGCTCACAAATAAAAACGGGCATCCGAAGATGCCCGTTTCACTCTAAAACTAACGGTTAAGTTAGATTAGAATTTCTTGCGCAAGCCAACACCGATCAAGGTAGAGCTGCCGCCCAAAGATTGAGTTGTCAGAGCGCCCAAAGCACTCAGGCTACCCAATACGTTGCTAGAAACGCTGTAACCCCTTGTGTTAGCACCGTTCTTCACGTTAGAGAACACAACATAGCCAGTTGTGGACTTGGTGAAGGTATGCAGGTAACCCGCTGTCAGGGCTGTTGCGCTCACCGATGAAGTGCTAACAGTCGCAGTAGACGAATTTTCATTTGCGTTCGAAGCATACATCACAGCAATCGCCCCAGTAGAAACAGGCATCACTCCAGCCAAGGAGAACACGGTATTAGCTTTTGCATTAGCCGCATCAGACTTCATAGACTGGTATGTTCCCATTACCTTAGCAACACCCAAGTCATAAGAACCGCCGAAAGCGAATTCGGTCTGGTTGGCATTCGCTACGCCAGCCGCTGTCTTACCACCACTGTAGCTGGCGTAAACTGCGCCAACAGACAGAGCGTCGACTGCATAGTTACCAGAAAGCAAGAAGGCTGAATCTTTTTCGAAAGAATTAGCGCCAACTGTAGTGTTGTCTTTCGTCAGATTGCCCAAACCTGTAAACGCAGTAGCGTAGTTCACAGCAAAAGTCAGCCCCCCGAAACTTGGAGACAGATACGCTACGGCACGTTGTGCACGCTGTCCAAGACTGCCAACCAAGTGTCCGGAAGCAATGATGGAATGAGCAGAAGAACCGGAGCCGTAGATCGGGTCATATTTGGCCAAGAAGTCGTAAGAAGCAGTTTGCAGGTAACCAGAAGCAACCGTACCGAAATCACCTGCTACAGCGATCATCTTTTGACGAGCAGCGCCAATAGTGGTGCTGTCTTGAGAATCCAGACCGTATTCCAGAACAGCAACGCCTGTCAGACCATTGCCCAGATCTTCAGTAGCTTTCACGCCCAGACGGGATTGAGAAGCACCACCAGAAACAGCGATCAAGTCGCTCTTTTGACCGCTAGCGGAAACGTGTGCAACAGTTGCATCAACGATGCCGTAGAAACCGACGTCAGCGAAAGCCGGGGAAGAGAAAGCAGCAGCAACAGCCAGTGCGATGATTTTCTTTTGCATGTAGAACTCCTCAGTAATTAAAGTTTATTTTTTAGCCATGAAGACGATTGCTTGTACCCCTCACCCGTCTCGCGGCAAAACGTACTACCCACACCTTACGACATGCTTACAGTGTCACAAAGCCACCATGCATGCTCTTAACGACATCTCCCTAACTCCTGACTGCGAGTTCGGTGCGGATTCTGCACCAGCGAATTTCTTACAAATTGACCTGTATCAATTATTTAATAATCGTGTCGCAAATTCGCAACAGTCAAAACCATGTCGTTGCCACGCGCCGAATCAAACAGGTGCCCGATACTCTCTGCTCGGCGCTGCATTAGAGGTTAAACATCTCTTGAGCGCCTACCCCTCCAAAGCGTAAAGCCAATAGCCCAATAGGGGGGGGCTGGTAGGGGTTTAGGGAGGGTGTGCTCTCAACGAGTACACCTCACCCTCTCCCGCAAGAAGAGGGAACATTGATTGTTTCCAGGATGGTACTGGCTTTACTCCGCGCCTCCGGGTGAGTAAAGGTTTTGCCTTGGCTTACCCGGCGGAGACAAACACTTTTGCGAGTTCTTCGCCTGGCTCATCCGCACGCATGAATGCTTCACCAACCAGGAAGGTGTGCACTTGATGATTGCGCATCAGCTTGACGTCGTCTGCGGTGAAGATGCCGCTCTCGGTGACAACAATACGATCGGCGGGGATACGAGAAATCAGATCGAGCGTGGTTTGCAAGGTGACTTCGAAAGTACGCAGATTGCGATTGTTGATTCCAATGAGCGGGGTCTTCAGGTTCAACGCCACATCCAGTTCGGCACCGTCATGAACTTCCACCAGCACCGCCATGCCCATCTGGTTGGCTAATTTTTCGAAAGCCTTCATTTGATTCAATGTCAGCGCCGAAGCGATGAGCAGGATGGCATCCGCCCCCATCGCGCGCGCTTGGTATATCTGGTATTCGCTGACCATGAAGTCTTTGCGCAGGACAGGCAGCTCGCAGGCCGCTCGCGCTTGTTTCAGGTATTCCGCATTTCCTTGAAAGAACTGCTCGTCAGTCAATACCGACAGACACGCGGCGCCATGTTGCGCGTAGCTCTGTGCAATGTCAGCAGGGCGAAAATCCGCACGAATGACCCCTTTGCTGGGGCTGGCTTTCTTGATCTCGGCGATAACTGCCGACTGTCCGACGGCGATCTTGCCGCGTATCGCGCCGACGAAATCGCGCGGAGTATCTGCTTGTTCTGCCTCGGCGCGGATGGCAGGTAAGGATTTGGCTGACAGCGCGGCGGCGACTTCTTGCGCCTTCACTGCCAGGATTTTTTTCAGGATGTCGGACATATTCTCGTTATTTCGATAAGCACCGCATAGAGGGCAACATCATGTTTGCGTAGGAGCCAGCTTGCTGGCGAATAACCCTAATAAATTCGCCAGCAAGCTGGCTCCTACACGCACTTCAAAACTAGGCGCGCATTCTAGCGCAAGCGGGGTGCTAAAATGCGCGCCACTCGCAATACTGAGAACATCATGGAAGACATCAAGCAATACATGAAAGGGGTGGGACAGCAGGCACGTGCCGCTTCTCGCATCGTGGCGCAAGCCGATACGAATGCGAAGAACCACGCGCTGGAGAACATCGCGACCGCCATCCTGCTCAACACCAACAAACTCCTCGCCGAGAACGCGAAGGATGTCGCCTCCGCAAAATCCAACGGGCTTGACGATGCTTCCATCGACCGCCTCACATTGACCGAAAAGACCATCAAGGGCATGGCGGAAGGCCTGCGCCAGATCGCGGCACTGGCCGACCCCATCGGCGAGATCAGCGACATGAAGTACCGCCCTTCCGGCATCCAAGTCGGCAAGATGCGCGTACCCCTAGGTGTCATCGGCATCATCTACGAATCACGCCCGAACGTGACGGCGGATGCGGCAGGCCTGTGCCTGAAATCGGGAAATGCAGCCATCCTGCGCGGCGGCTCCGAAGCCATCCATTCCAATCAGGCCATCGCCGCCTGCGTGCATCGGGGACTGCGCGAAGTCGGCCTGCCTGAGACCGCGGTGCAGGTGGTGAACACCACCGACCGTGCCGCGGTGGGCGAACTCATCACCATGAAAGAATATGTGGATGTGATCGTACCGCGCGGCGGCAAGAGCCTGATCGCGCGCATCTCGGATGAAGCCAAGGTGCCCGTCATCAAACATCTTGACGGTATCTGCCACGTGTATATCGACGACGAAGCCGATCTGGTGAAAGCCATCCGTATCGCCGACAACGCCAAGACCCACCGCTACGGCGTGTGCA
Source organism: Gallionella sp. (assembly GCA_029850565.1). Taxonomy (GTDB): domain Bacteria; phylum Pseudomonadota; class Gammaproteobacteria; order Burkholderiales; family Gallionellaceae; genus Sideroxyarcus. The sequence goes on from JARCRR010000068.1 coordinate 7,894, forward strand.
ACGCGATGGAGACCTTGCTGGTGAACGCCAATGTCGCCGCCAAGGTGTTGCCCGAGCTGTGCGCTATCTACATCAGGAAGGGTGTGGAGCTGCGCGGCGATGACGCCTCGCGCAATCTTGTCGCGCAGATGAAGGTGGCGACTGAGGAAGATTGGCACACCGAATATCTCGCGCCCATCTTGAGCGTGCGCGTGGTGGCAAATGTCGACGAGGCCATAGACCACATCAATACCTACAGCTCGCAGCACACCGACAGCATCGTCACCGAGAACTATACGAAGGCGATGCGCTTCCTGCGCGAGGTGGATTCGGCCAGCGTGATGGTGAATGCTTCGACACGTTTCGCGGATGGATTCGAATATGGTCTGGGTGCGGAGATCGGCATCTCCACCGACAAGATCCACGCGCGTGGCCCTGTCGGACTGGAAGGATTGACGTCGCAGAAATATATTGTTTTAGGTAACGGACAGATTAGAGTTTAGCCGTCATTCCGGCGAAAGCCGGAATCCAGCGGCTTATTTCAAATAGCTTTAAGTTTTGTCTTCGCTGATGCGAAGGCTTGTTTTATGACTGGATTCCGGCCTTCGCCGGAATGACATTGGAGAGAAAAATAGCATGAGCCAAACCATCGAAATCAAAGTGCCGGACATCGGCGGATTCAAAGGCGTCGCCGTCATCGAAATATCAGTCAAAGCGGGCGATACCGTCGAGAAGGAGCAGGCGCTCATCTCGCTGGAGACCGACAAAGCGACGATGGAAGTGCCCTCCCCCGCCGCCGGTGTGGTGAAGGAACTCAAGATCAAGCTGGGTGACAAGGTATCTGAAGGGTCGGTCATCCTGCTGCTGGAAAGCAGTGCGGCAGCCCCTGCACCGGTTGCCAGCAAACCAGTTCCACAAGCAGCAGCGCCTGTTGCTATCCCCCTAGTCGCACCCACACCCGCCGCCAATGTCGCCAAGGGCGATATCCACGCCGAAGTGGTCGTACTCGGTGCCGGTCCCGGCGGATACACTGCCGCCTTCCGCGCTGCCGACCTCGGCAAGCAAGTGATGTTGATCGAGAAGCACGCATCGCTGGGCGGAGTGTGCCTGAACGTGGGTTGCATCCCCTCCAAAGCGTTGCTGCACGTGGCCAAGGTCATCAATGAAGCGGAAGAGGTATCACACCACGGCGTGACTTTCGCCAAACCCAAGATCGATATCGACGCCATCCGCACATGGAAAGAAAGCGTGATCGGCAAGCTCACCGGCGGCCTCGCCGGATTGGCGAAACAACGCAAAGTGCAAGTGGTGCGCGGCACCGCGAAGTTCACGTCGCCCAACAGCCTCGCGGTGCAGACCGCTGAAGGCGAAAAGATCGTCACGTTTGATAACGCCATCGTTGCGGCCGGTTCCAGCGTGGCGCGCATCCCGGGCTTCCCCTACGACGATGAACGCATCATCGACTCCACCGGCGCGTTGGCATTGAAGGATGTGCCGAAGCGCATGCTGGTCATCGGCGGCGGCATCATCGGCCTGGAGATGGCCACAGTGTATGAAGCACTCGGCTCCAAGATTTCCGTGGTCGAATTGATGGATCAGATCATGCCCGGTGCAGACAAGGACATGATCAAACCGCTGCATACACGCATCGCGAAACGCTACGAAGCCATCATGCTGAAGACCAAGGTCACCAAGATCGAAGCTCAGAAGAACGGTTTGAAAGTCACCTTTGAAGGCGAACAAGCTCCCGCCGAAGCGCAGGTGTACGACAAGGTGCTGATGGCCGTGGGCCGCCGTCCGAACAGTCGCGAGATCGCCGCCGAAGCGGCCGGACTCATCGTCAACGAGCGCGGCTTCATTCCCGTGGACAAACAGATGCGCACCAACGTGCCACACATCTTCGCCATCGGCGACATCGTGGGTGACCCGATGCTGGCGCACAAGGCGGTGCATGAAGGCAAGGTCGCGGCGGAGAACATCGCCGGACACAAAGCTTTCTTCGAGCCTCTGACCATCCCTTCCGTCGCCTACACCGATCCCGAGATCGCGTGGATGGGCCTGACCGAAACGCAAGCCAAGGCGCAGGGCATCGAATACGAGAAGGCCTCCTTCCCGTGGGCCGCTTCCGGCCGTGCGCTCTCCATCGCGCGCGAAGAGGGCGCGACCAAAGTGCTGCTCGATCCTAAGTCGCGTCGCATCCTCGGCATGGGCATCGTCGGCGTGAATGCGGGCGAACTGATCGCCGAAGGTGTGCTGGCGCTGGAGATGGGTGCCGACATGGAAGACATCGGCCTCACTATCCACCCGCACCCTACGCTGTCGGAGACGCTGTGTTTCGCCGCCGAGATGGCGGAAGGCACCATCACCGACCTGCTGCCACCAAAGAAAAAACACTAAACCGTCATTCCGGCCTTCGCCGGAATGACGAAGCCCGATGGACACTATCACCCAGTTCTTCAGCAGCGACCTCAGCCTGTGGGGGCTGTTCATGTCCAGCCTGCTCGGCGCGACCCTGCTGCCGGGCGGTTCCGAGCTGGTACTCATCGGCACATTGAAAGCGCAGCCCGAATTGTTCTGGCCAGCGCTGTTGGTCGGCACACTCGGCAACACCTTGGGCGGGATGATCTCGTTCGGCATGGGCTGGATGTTGCCGATGACACAACAACTCAAGCATGTCGAAAAAGTTCGCCGGCATGGATCGCCTGCACTGTTGCTCGCATGGCTGCCTTTTGTCGGGGATGCGGTTTGTGTGGCAGCGGGTTGGTTGCGCCTCAATCCGTGGAAGGCAGCGCTGTTCATGCTGCTCGGAAAGTTCGCCCGCTATTACATCGTTGCAGTTGCGGTGTAATCAGAAATAATGGAAGTAAGCCATCTGCAGGTCAGCGTAATCATCCGCCATATCGCCACCGTTACTCGTCCATTGGCGTGACGCATTGAGTCGGATGTTGTTCTGGTTGTCGATCACATCCCACGCGATACCGCCGGACACGCGATACAAACCGGAATTCTGATGATTGCCCAGCGCAGACCAGAACGCGCCTGCACTCGCTTCCGCACGCCAGCTTCCTTCGGGCTGCCATAACCATCCAATGAGCGACCCCGCAGCCAAGCTCGATGCTCCGCTCCTCAAGCGTGTGATGCTATCGGCGATGACATACATCTGACTATGTTCGCTGATGCGATAACCCTCACCTGCTCCCAGTTCCACGCGAAACGCCGTTGGTGTCAAGCCATCGTTGCGCTGAATCTCACGCCGGATAGCGATGTTGGCTTTGATTGTGAGCGGTCGATACCAGACAGTGCGCACCGAGGGTAAAAAGACCTCGAACAAGTCGAGCCGCTCGAAACGTATTTTCTTGTCGTTGAAGCGAAGATACAGATCGCCTATCTTGGAACTGACTCCCGGCGAAAAGCCCACATTCGGATCGAGTCCATCGTGATAGACCAAACGCGTGTTCAGTTGCCCGTAGCCAGCCCCATCCACATGCCCCATCACCAAGCCGACTCTCAAGGAATCATGTCCTTGGTCCGGGCTTTCACGCGGAGTAGGCGCGGGCAGATACGCGGCAGGCACATCTATCTTGCTGCGCACTCCGGCCAGCTTGAGTTGGAACTGGTTGATGGGTGCAGCCTCTTGCTCGGAATTCTTCTGGTTGCGCTCGTACTCCAAAACGCCCAGTGCCAGATCAAGGAATTGCGCCTGCTCCTGCGGATTCGCCCCGGGGATCGCATCAGGCACTTGCAGACTATGCGCGAGTGACACTGCTTGCTCGCGAACTTTGTCAGGTGCGCGCTCTATGTTGGAGATCAGCGTACTGTACTGCGAGGGACGGTAGCGTTTCTTGGTCACGACGCCGGCATCACGCAGGACTTTGACGGTATCCAACGGCGCTAGCCAAGGCTTAGCCGAAGCGATCAGATTCAGATCGGGGCGTCCCGCTTCCAGAGTAGCCAGCAAAATCAGGGCACAGTTATCGTCGGCAAAATAATAGTCGACATAGGTGAAGCTCTGCTCCCAGATGAAGGCGTGCATCTTGTCGATCTCTTCAGGGATGAAGTCGGTCTGGTATTCCCACAGGTCGCGATTCTCCAGATCGGCGTACTCGCGCACCTTCATGAAATAGGGGATGGAGAGGAAATCACCCGGGAAGCCTCCCGTCAAACTCTGTAGAAGAAACAAAGGGCCGAAATCGCCCCTGTTATTCACGGTGTAACCTACGGTCGTATCGTTCAGCCGGTTGAATTCACCCGGCTTGGCGCTATCGAAGCGCATGAAGATATGACCGTACATCGAAGCCGGGCTATTGAGATAAATGGATGCGAAGATCATCGAGACATGATCACGCGCCATGCCAGACTTCCAGCGTTCGAAACCCTCACAGCGCGGCGCCGGATAGTCGAATCCAAGTGCCTTCATATTGCGACTGAGATATTGATAGCGCGCCACCCAACGGCACAGCTTGGGTTGTCTGCTCTGCTCAGCCATGCCATCGTCATAGGCGGCACGGATGACCGCCTCTAGTTCGGCGCGTGGATCATGCTTGCCGTTCGCCGATAAAAAATAACTCGTGTCGTCCACACGACTTTTCATACCCCCCCATGAGGGATGGTATTGGTTGATCTTGTACCACTCGGCACTTTGGGCGAGTTGCGCCCGCTCAGCCAGCCTCAACATGGTGTCGATGTTGGCACCCTGCTGAGCATCTATCTCTTGCGCGCTGCACATCGCAACGAACAGGCTCAAGGCCGCCGCTGACACTATAGAAATAATCGGGGAATAGATTCGCATGAGATTCAACCATCCAACAAAAAGCCGAGGCGATTAACCTCGGCTTTTCTTGATACCGCAAGCCGTCTTAGGAAACGAATGCTTGCAGAGTCTGAGTCACTGCAGCTTGGATCTCGGCAGTGGTTGCACCGCTAAAGATCGTAGCTTGGTTGGCCTTCAGCGCGCTGGTCGCGGCTGCACGGTCAGCTTCTTTCACACCGTACATGTCAACCAGAGCAGCCAGATGCTCACCTTGACCTTGTGCGGTCTCGACAGCCAGTTGTTGCTTGTTGAATTCGATGAAGGTCGCGATCTTGCCCTTGATGGAAGAGGATTCCGGGCAGTTGAGGATACCAAACGTCATGGAGACCGTGTTCGACAGATAGCCGTTGGTCGTTCCTGCCAACAGGTTGTAGACCAGACCGACCTTATCCTTGAAAATCATCGTACCCACACCGCAACCAGCCGCATCTTGCGTAGTAGAAGCACTTGCACCCACTGCCGCAACAGACAAAGACAAAGCCAACAGCGTTTTCTTCATTGCATGTTTCATATGATTTCCCCCTTAGAGAGTTGATGGACTACGAACATTGCCTTTCAAACGGCGATTCCATAGTAGCAAAGCGGCAATAGCAAAAGCAATGACAAAAAAGGCCTATATATTTTCCCACCACGACCTAGTGAAAAGAGAGCATCCTCAAGCCCCAAGCCACGCCAAAACCATTCACCTCGGCACCTACCGCACCCAACCCGCCCTCGCAGCGGCTGGCCGAAAGATCCACATGTAGCCATGCTGTGTCGTGTTCGACGAAGCGCTTGAGGAAGCGCGTGGCAAGGATGTGATCGGCCTCGCCGTCCAACGTGCATTGCTTGATATCGGCCACTTTGGAATCCAGCGCCGGTTCGTAGTCCTCGTCCTGTGGAAAGGCGCAAAGGCGTTCGCCCGTCTGTTTGCCTGCACTCACCGCACGCTGTGCCAATTCATCCGTCGTGGCGAACACACCGCTGTAACGCGCACCCAGCGCCATCGCCATGCTGCCGGTGAGCGTGGCGAAATCGATCATGAGATTCGGCTTTGCGCGTGAAGCCAGTGTGAGCGTATCGGCCAACACCATGCGGCCTTCGGCATCGGTGTGCATCACCTCGATATGCGTACCGTTCAATGCCTTCACAATGTCGTTCTGCTTGTAGGCTTTGGGGCTGATATGGTTCTGCGCCAGCGCCAACCAGCAGTCGATATTCACCGCCAGTTTCTGTTGCGTGGCCGCGAGCAAAATACCGAGCGACACCGCAGATCCGTTCATGTCTTCGTGCATGTTGTGCATGTAACGCGACGGCTTGAGGTTGTGGCCGCCGGTATCGAAGCAGATACCCTTGCCCACCAGCGCGATGGTTTGTTTGGCCTTCGGATGTTGGTAGCTGAGATGCACGATGGCCGCATCTTCCGGATCGCTGCCCTGTGCTACCGCCACGAATGCCCCCGCGCCCATCTTGCGCAGCGCCTTCATGTCGAACTCTTCATGCTTCCACTTGTTCTCCTGTGCCAACTTCTTCACGCGCTGACGGTATGCGCCCGGCGTCAGCTCGTTCGGCGGCAACACGGTCAACTCACGGCATAGCAGATTGCCTGCGGCCTGCGCCTTCAGCGCATCGAACGCTTTCTTGTCATTGAAACCATAGAGGTCGATCTTCTGTAGCGCCTTACGTTCATCCTTTTTCTTATGCACGGGCAACAGTGCACCGTTCACCCATGCGCCATACACCGCAAGCTCCGCTATACGCTGGCGTTGCGCGTCGGTGCCTGCCACCGAGATCGCAACTGCCTTGGGGTGCTCGTCCAGCAAGGGTTGCAGCGCCTTGCGCACCTGCGTCTGCAAGGCGAAAGTGTCTTTGTCAAAATCCAGCATCGCCCACACCACCAGTGTGCTGTTTGCGGCATTGGCAGAAACGGCAGACTTCGCCAGCTCGTCCGCTTTCATTTCGCGCCGCTTGAGCACCGCGATCAGTAGCTCAACGTGGGGCGCATCCTTGGACAGCACTTTGGATTTGGGTAACAGCACCAGCAGGTGCGCGGCGCTTGGCAGGGTAGAGGAAAAATTCAGTTGGGCCAGCATCGTTGCGTCTCTCAATTGATCGAATACGGGGCCGCGATTATACGGACATTCCACCCGGACGACCGTCGCCACGCCCGCACCCCTTTTGTGCGCAATCACCATTTGTGTGCATCCGGCAGCACCAGTATTGCGTGCCAAATATGGAACGCACATACAAACTGGATGGCATGCGTCTTGCTGAAGCTCTGCACCCTCTAATTCCAAAGACGACGCATGATGTTAAAAAGTAAGGTGATGCAGTTAACCCCAGCAGAGAAACACTGGCTGCCCGAACAGACCCTCGTGAAAATCGCCGGCCAACTCCAAGCCAGCCATCACTGAGGAAGCTCTGCATGAAACCCGAAAGCGCGACACAGCGTATCCAACTCCTCCTGCAACACAGCACTGAAGGTGTCATCGGCCATCACGGCGATTACACCTTGCGCAGCGCGTTCCAATCCATCGTCAGTCTGTCGCACTGCCGCAGCGTCGGCCACGAGGCGTTGGTGCGCGCGACAGACAGCGCTGGAGCCACCCTACCGCCATCGGCGCTATTCGACGGTGCCGCAAATGAAGCGGAACTGGTCCATCTCGACCGTCTTTGCCGGGCGCTGCACGTCCACAATTTCGCACAGCACGCTGACCAGAACAGTTGGCTCTTTCTCAATGTCCACCCCATCGTCAGCGTCAATGGACGCTTCTACGGCAGATTCTTCGAGGAACTACTGGAGGCGGCGCACTTGCCGCCGGAACGCATCGTCATCGAGATTCTCGAAGACGGCCTCCTCGACGATCATCAACTGGCGTCGGCAGTTTCGTTTTACCGCGACCGCGGCTGCCTGGTCGCGCTCGACGATTTCGGCATCGGTCACTCGAATTTCGGCCGCATCTGGCAGGTCAAACCGCACATCGTCAAGCTCGATCGCTCCAATCTGGTATTCGCTCGGCAGGATGCCACCGCACGCAGATTGCTGCCAAGACTGGTCAAGCTACTGCACGAGGCGGGCTGCCTGGTCCTCATCGAAGGCGTCGGGGACGAATACGAGGCCATGCTCGCCATGGAAAGCGATGCCGACATGGCGCAGGGATATTACTTTTCGCGTCCGGCAAGCGAGCCTGCCGGACTCGGCGAGTCAACCGCAACGATTCTTTCCTTGATCGAACGCTATCGTACACAGACCCCGTTGAACGGACAGACCAGCCCGCATACCACCCATGTGCAGGCTTTACTCGATACGACCGCCGAAGTAATCGCCTGCGGCAGTTTGCATTGTCCAGCCATAGATCGCTTGCTGAATCTTGACCATGCCGAGCGCTGCTACCTCGTCGACCACGCAGGCCGCCAGATCGGCGACAGCCGCATTGCCGGCGGACGACGCGCCGCCGACAAGCGCCTTCGCCCGCTGGAAAGTACTCACGATGCCGTGTGGGTGCGCCGCTCCTACTGGCGGCGCGCACTGCTCCACGCGGGGAAAGTGCAGGCGACCCGTCCCTATCTATCGGCATCCAGCGGCGAACTCTGCATCACGCTTTCCGTCAGCCTCGGCGATAGCCGCAACCCCATCGTCTTATGCCTGGACCTGAAGCACGACGACCTCATGCCTGCCCATTGAGACGCCCGCGCATGCCTTGCGACAGGGCTGGTTGCGAGCCAATTGTGCTAGCATTGCGCCCCCGAATCATCGTCATTCAACACCTCGTCATACAGGCATCGCCATGCGCCAATACCTAGATTTGATGCAGCACGTCCAAACGAACGGGACCTATAAATCCGACCGCACCGGCACCGGCACCACCAGTGTGTTCGGCTACCAGATGCGCTTCGACCTGGCGCAAGGTTTCCCGCTGGTCACCACCAAAAAATGCCACCTCAAGTCCATCATCCATGAACTGCTGTGGTTCCTGCAGGGCAGTACCAACACGAAATATCTCAAAGAGAACGGCGTCAGCATCTGGGATGAATGGGCGGATGAGAACGGCAACCTCGGGCCGGTGTATGGCAAGCAGTGGCGTTCATGGGAAGCCATCGATGGCCGCGTGATCGATCAGATCAGGGTCGCTATCGAGCAGATCAAGAACAACCCCGATTCACGCCGCATCATCGTCTCCGCTTGGAACGTGGGCGATCTGGACCGGATGGCACTCGCGCCCTGTCATGCCTTCTTCCAGTTCTACGTGGCGGACGGCAAGCTCTCCTGCCAGCTCTACCAACGCAGCGCCGACATCTTCCTCGGTGTGCCTTTCAACATCGCTTCGTATGCACTGCTCACCATGATGGTGGCGCAGGTGTGCGGATTGCAAACGGGTGACTTCGTCCACACCTTTGGCGACGCTCATCTTTATTCCAACCATATGGAACAGACCGCGCTACAACTCGCGCGCGAACCGCGTGCACTGCCAACGATGAAGATCAACCCGGACGTGAAGGATATCTTCAATTTCAAGTTCGAGGACTTCACCCTCGAAGGGTATGACCCGCACCCCGCGATCAAGGCGCCTGTCGCTGTTTGACCCCCTCTCCCGTGAACGTCTCAAAGATATCCAGCGAGCCCATCGATAAGCAGCAATTGACCAAGCTGCTGCAGGACCTGCGGCATTTCCGCGAAGAGACGGAGAAGACCCAGCACGATTTGTTTAAGGATTGGAAGCCACTCATCCACGTACCCGACTTTCTGGATTCGGCTGCCAATATGGCCGCCTATATCGGCCTGCGTCGGCAAGACATCCGCGAGAGCCAGACACAGCTTGCAGCCATCGGCCTCTCTTCGCTCGGACGCACCGAAGGCCATGTACTCGCCAACCTCGATGCCGTCATCCGCGCACTCGATGCATTGACCGGCGCACCTACTCAATTGAAAAAGGTCTTGGCGACCGCACACAGTTTCGATGAGAACGACGGACATCTGGCCCGTCGTACCAACGGGCTGTTCGGCACCGCCCCCAAACACCGCTCGGTGCGCATCATGGTGACCTTCCCCAGCGAAGCCGCAACCGACTATTTATTCGTCCGTGATCTGGTACTGCGCGGAATGGACTGCGCCCGCATCAACTGCGCACACGATTCGCCGGATGAGTGGAAGAAGATGGTCGAGCACGTACGTCAGGCCGAGCAAGAGACCGGGCGGAACTGCAAAGTGATGATGGATCTGGCCGGCCCCAAGCTACGCACCGGGCCCATAGCCATGGATCAGGGCATCGTTCATCTCAGACCCGCTCGCAACAACCGGGGCATCATCACCGCACCTGCCACGCTCATACTCGACTCCAGCGGCAGACCGGGCTGCAACGTCAGCAAAGATGGCTTGGGACGCAGACTGCCTGCGCGTTTAAATGTGGCTGCGGATTGGCTGCAACGTCTGCAACAGGACGATCACATCAAGTTCTCCGACCTGCGCGGCAAAGACGGCCTCTTCGTCGTCACCGAGAAACTTTCCAAACACGAAGTCTTGGTCACCTGCGAGACCAGCGCTTATTTGGAAGAGAACCTGACGCTCAGACATATCTCCGATTCCAAACATCATCCTGTTTTCGAAACCTTCATCGGCCCGATCATGGCAACCTCGATGACTATCCTGCTACGTAATGGCGACTTGCTCGAACTCACCCGCAAGCCTGTCCCGGGAGAGCCCGCCGAGATCGACGAAGCCGACAACAGCATCATCCCGGCTCACATCTCCTGCGCCCAACCTTCCGTACTGGAGCACCTGAAACCCGGTCAACGCGTACTCATCGACGACGGCCACATCGGCACGACGGTCGAATCGCTGGATGAAGAAAAAGTCCTGCTTCGCGTCACCCGCGCCAAGGCGCAAGGCTCGAAACTGATGGCGGAAAAAGGCCTGAACTTCCCCGACACCGAACTTGACCTGCCCGCACTCACCGAGAAAGACCTGCGCGATCTGGATTTCGTAGCCGCCCATGCCGACATCGTCGGCTAC
>JARCRR010000069.1 GCA_029850565.1 Gallionella sp.
TATGAATCAACAAGAAACCTTAGAGATCATCAAGCGCGGCTCGCACGAGTTGCTGATAGAATCAGAATTAAAACAAAAGCTTGCATTGAATCGTCCGCTGCGCATCAAAGCCGGCTTCGATCCCACCGCACCCGACCTGCACCTTGGCCATACGGTACTCCTCAACAAGATGCGCCAATTGCAGGATTTGGGTCACCACGCTCTGTTCCTTATTGGCGACTTCACTGGCATGATCGGCGATCCCACGGGTAAGAACGCGACCCGACCGCCATTGACGCGTGAGCAGGTGCTCGCCAATGCGCAGAGCTATAAAGATCAAGTGTTTAAGGTGCTCGACCCGGACAAGACCGAAGTCGTGTTCAACTCCACTTGGATGGACAAGTTCAGCGCGGTCGACCTCATCCGCCTCGCTGCCACCCACACCGTGGCGCAGATGCTGGAGCGCGACGACTTCTCCAAACGCTATAAAGGCAATCAGCCCATCGCCATCCACGAATTCGTCTACCCGCTGGTGCAGGGCTACGACTCGGTCGCGCTCAAGGCTGACATCGAGTTGGGCGGTACCGATCAGAAGTTCAACCTACTCATGGGGCGTGAACTGCAAAAGCATCACGGACAGGCGCCGCAGTGCGTGCTCACCATGCCGTTGTTGGAAGGTCTGGACGGTGTCAACAAGATGTCCAAGTCGCTGGGCAACTACATCGGCGTGACCGACACTCCGACCGATATGTTCGGCAAGATCATGTCCGTCTCCGACGACCTCATGTGGCGTTACCTCGAACTGCTCTCTTTCGAAAGTCTGGCGACCATCGCCAAATGGAAAGAAGAAGTGGCGGGCGGACGCAACCCGCGCGACATCAAAGTCCTGCTCGGGCAAGAGATCATTGCCCGCTTCCACAACAAACAAGCAGCCGTCGATGCGCTGGCCGAATTCGAGGCGCGCTTCCAAAAAGGCGTGTTGCCGGACGATATGCCCGAGCTCGGCGTTACCGGGGCGGACGGATACATCGGCATCGGCAATCTGCTCAAACAAGCCGGTTTGGTCGCCAGCACTTCGGAAGCCATGCGCATGATCGACTCTGGTGCGGTCAAGCTCGATGGCGAGAAGATCAGCGACAAAGCCCTGCAGATCAAGGCGGGTACGGTCGTTGTGGCGCAAGTGGGCAAGCGCAAATTCGGCCGAATCACGGTCAAATAGGCTTATCCGAAATATAGGTTGTGTAATAAGGCGTACTTTTGTAGAATCGCGCCCTCAAATTTTTGGTAGAAGGTAGTTTGTCCATGACAACCGTACGTGTAAAAGAGAATGAGCCGTTCGAAGTAGCAATGCGTCGCTTCAAGCGTTCCGTAGAAAAGACCGGTCTGTTGACCGAGTTGCGCGCTCGTGAGTTCTACGAGAAGCCAACTGCAGAGCGCAAGCGCAAGCTGGCTGCTGCCGTTAAGCGTCACTACAAGCGTCTGCGCAGCCAAACACTGCCACCAAAGCTCTACTAATTCTGTTTCATGAGCAACGCCGCAATCCTTAGTGGTTGCGGCGTTTGCTTTTGTGGTCAGAGGTGAACATGAGTCTGAAACAGCAAATCACAGAAGACATGAAGACCGCGATGCGCGCCAAAGAAACGGCACGTCTCGGGGCGATCCGCCTTTTGCTGGCCGCCATGAAGCAGCGCGAAGTCGATGAACGCATCGAACTGACCGATGCCGATGTGGTGAGCATCATCGAAAAGATGCTGAAGCAACGCCGCGACTCCATCAGCCAGTACAAGACAGCCAATCGTCAAGACCTGGTCGATGTCGAAGAATTCGAAGTCTCCATCTTGCAGGCCTATATGCCGCAGCAGTTGAGCGAGGCAGAGATCGTCTCCGCCATCGCTGAAGCTATCGCTGCGACAGGCGCATCCGGCCCGCAAGACATGGGCAAAGTGATGGGCGTGGTCAAAGCCAAGTTGGCTGGCCGTGCCGATATGGGCAAGGTGTCCGGTCTGATCAAAGCGCAATTGACCAAGTCGTAAAAGTCATCCTCGCGATGAGCGAGGATATCGTCGTAGTTTCGGTCTCCAAATATAGAGCGAGGGCGGAGTGATTCCAAAAAGTTTCATTCAGGATCTGCTCAATCGCCTCGACATCGTGGATGTCATCGAGCGTTACGTCCCGCTCAAAAAGGCCGGCACCAACTTCGTCGCCTGCTGCCCGTTCCACACTGAAAAATCCCCGTCGTTTACCGTCAGCCAATCCAAGCAGTTCTATCACTGCTTCGGCTGCGGCGCGCATGGCACGGCCATCGGCTTCGTTATGGAGCACACCGGCATGGGCTTCGTCGAAGCCATCGAAGACTTGGCAAAAGGTATCGGCCTTACCGTTCCGCAGGAAGCCTCCAACATCCCGCAACATAAGGTCGCGCCTGACCTCTACGATCTCATGCAATCCGCCACGCGTTATTACCGCGAGCAACTCAAGGTCACACCGCGCGCCATCGAGTATCTGAAGAAACGCGGATTGAGCGGCGAGGTCGCCGCACGTTTCGGCATCGGTTACTCGCCCGACGATTGGCAGAACCTAAAAGCCGCCGTGCCGAACTATCAAGACGCCAGCCTCGTCGAGACCGGTTTGGTCATCGCGGGCGAGGAGGGCAAACGTTACGACCGTTTCCGCGACCGCATCATGTTTCCCATCGTCAACGTGCGCGGTCAGATCATCGGCTTCGGCGGGCGCGTGCTGGACAAAGGCGAGCCGAAATATCTCAACTCACCGGAAACACCGCTG
>JARCRR010000070.1 GCA_029850565.1 Gallionella sp.
GCCCAACATGCCGGGCCCGACCAGCATCCCTACCAGCAGGAACACCACCACGTCGGGCACCTTGGCCAGGCGTGCCAGCAAACCGGAGAACGCGCCCAAGGCGAGGATGATGCCGAAGATGAGCAGCGTGTGTTTGGCGAGTTCCAGGGAGGCGGAAGATTCCATGTTGTTCCTTTGTTGATTCGATTCGAAGTGATCAAGTGTGATGCGATGTTAGCGCAGCACGATGCATTCCGCACAGTTTGAGACAAGTCACTTACTTTCCCCTTACAAAGAAAAACCCCGCCGGGGAGGTGGCGGGGTTCAGTGATACGACTGTCTTTTTTCTTAGTGTGCCGATGCGGCCTCTGCATTGATGCCGGTGTTCTGGCGCACATACAGCTCGTCCCACATGTCTTCCGCACGCTTGTCACGTGTGAACAGGGAACCCAAGATCACCATCAGGAAGCCCAATGGGATGGAGATCAAACCGGGGTTCTTCAACAGGAAGAACGGTTTTTCCAAGCCCATCATGCTGGTGGTCTGACCCTCAACTTTCTTCAAGTCGGCTTCAGCCTTGGCCTTGGCCTTCTCGACAGCGGCGATGTCTTTCTTCAACTTGGCGACATCGGCTTCAGCAGTTGCTTTGGCTGTCACGTCCGCAATGGTTGGCAACGATGCTTCCAGCGGTTGCAGCTTCGCATTCAAGCCAGCCAGCTTCTCGGCAGCACCCGGTTTGGCGGGTTTCTCCGGCGTTGCAGCTTGCGCCGGCTTGGCCAATACGCAACCGTCCAAGGCGAACAATTCGCACATGAAGCTCGAGCGCTCGACTGCTGGTGCGGCTTCCTTGGCAGGAACTGCCGGCTCACCGTTCAATACCTTGTTCGCGCCGGCGATGACTGCCTTTGGATAGGTCATGTTTGGAGAAATCATCACCAAGCCGATTGCGGTCAACGAACCGATGATCATGCCCATGATGATGCCGGTGGTGTTGCACTTCTTCCAGTACAGCGTGAGGAACACCGCTGGCAGGTTAGACGATGCAGCCACAGCGAACGCCAGTGCGACCAAATGCGCCACGTTCTGGCCTTTGGCCATGATGCCGACCGTGATCGCGATAACGCCAACGATACCCGATGCCACACGAGCAGCAACCACTTGCTCATTAGGTGTGGCATGGTCGCCACGGATGACGCCGACGTAGATGTCATGTGCCATCGCAGAAGCGGCAGCCAACACCAGACCCGCGACCACCGCCACGATGGTCGCGAACGCCACGGCAGCCACGAAGGCCAGCATGAAGTTACCCATCAATGATTGCTCACCACCGCCGAGATATTGCGCCAGCAACGGGCCCGCCATGTTGCCGCCCGCGTCAACGGACGCGATCTTGTCCGGACCGACCAGCATCGCAGCGCCGGTGCCCAGGAACAGGGTCAGCACATAGAAACCGCCGATGATGCCCATCGCCCAGATCACGGAAGTACGCGCAGCTTGTGCTGTCGGTACGGTGAAGAAGCGCATCAGGATGTGAGGCATACCCGCTGTACCCAGCACCAAGGCCAAGCCCAGGGATATCTGGTCAATCGGGTTCTTCAGGAAAAGGCCGGGCTCAAGGAAGCGCTGACCCAATTCTTCCGGTGTCATCGTTGCAGCCTTGTCACCCAACAGTTTGGCGACTTGTTTCTGCACATCGGGATCGGCAACTACGCTACCCAGATAGCCCGGCAGGCTGAAACCGTAAGGTGCCCACACCATGAACACGAGGATCAACGATGCCATCACCAGCAACACTGCCTTGGTGATCTGCACCCAGGTGGTCGCCTTCATGCCGCCGAACACCACGTAGGCCAACATCAGGATGCCCACGCCGATCACCGAGATCTCGTAGTCGATGCCGATCAGCGTCTTGATGAGCACGCCGCCGCCGACCATCTGCGCGGTCAGGTAGAAGGTGGACACGGTGATGGTGGACAGCGCCGCCACGGTCTTGGTCTTCTTGGGATCGTTACGGAAAGCGAGGATGTCACCCATGGTGTACTTGCCGATGTTGCGGCAAGGTTCGGCGATCACCAGCAACACGGTGATGTAAGCCACCAACCAGCCCACGGAATACATGAAGCCATCGTAGCCGTACAAGGAGATCAGACCGGCGATACCGAGGAAGGACGCAGCGGACAGATAGTCACCCGCGATGGCCCATCCGTTCTGGATACCGCTGACCGAGCGGCCCGCCGCATAGAACTCGGAAGTTGTGTGCGTGGTACGCGCCGCCCAGAAGGTGATGGCCATGGTGATGGCGATGATCACGCCAAACACCGCGAAGGTCATCCATTTGAACTCGTCTGCAACCGCGCCGTTACCTGCAAAGGCAGCACCGCTGATGCTCAACGCCGCGACCGAGAGGGTCAATTTTTTCAACAAGTCGCTCATTTCATTCTCCCGTTGTTCACGTCGTTGATGATGTCTTGCGCCATCGCATCGAACTCGGCATTCGCCTTACGCGAATAGACGAACGCGATGGTCCACGCCACCACGAATTCGGACAGAGCGAACAGGATGCCCACGTTCACCACACCCCATACCTTGATCTTGAACAGATCCTGATAGTAGGCCGCGCCGATAGGCAACAGGAAGTAATAGATGATGGAGAAGACCATCAAGCCCCACAGGAAGAAAGTCTTCTTGCGATGCAGTGCTTGGAACTTCGGGTTGGTATCAATCGCCACCCAATTCACATTTGGATTAGACATATTCGCTCCCTTTAGACAGTTGACAAGTCAGAGTAGCAATCCGACCTACTTGTACTACGGGGCACGAGGTTACGGCAGGAAGCTTACGGTTAGCTTACGTCTTTGCTTTTCAAGATTAGTCCCATTAACCGTTTAGAGTCGGACCGAATTCATGTCAAAACCAGCGAGTGGAAATCAATTCAACGTCGGTTCTGCACCCTTGGGAAACAACACCCACAGGCGACCGCTCTGCCTCATGCGGCCCGCCTTGCTTCCCGCGATATCCCCAAATCCCCAGAAGAAGTCTGCGCGTACGGCGCCTTTGATCGCGCCGCCAGTGTCTTGAGCGAAGACGAGACGGTTGAGCGGCTCACTGCTATTGGGTTGGGTGGCGGCGAGAAACACCGGCATGCCGAGCGGGATGCTGCGCGGGTCGACGGCGATGCTGTATTCGTTGGTAAGCGGCACGCCCAGGGCGCCAATCGGGCCGGAGAGCGAATCCGGCAGTTCGCGGAAGAACACATAGCTGGGGTTGTGTCCCAATACGATGGCCAATCTTTCGGGGTTCATCTCGGCCCATCTTTTGATACCTTGCATGGAGGCCTCTTCGGGTTTCATCTCCCCCATGTCGATGAGCTTCCTGCCGATGGAGGCATACGGGTGGCCGTTCTGCTCCGCGTAACCGATCTTGGCGCGCGTGCCGTCATCCAATTCGATACGCCCCGAGCCCTGTATCTGCAGGAAGAACAGTTCGACCGCGTTGCCCACATAGAATAGCTCTTTCCCCTGCAATGATTGCGCATTCCCCGCGTCGATCTCGGCGCGGTTGAAATAAGGCACGACGCGCTTTCCCTGCAAACGTGCGCGCACGATCTTGCCTCTGAACTGCGGATACAGTTCACCCATGTCGACTTCCAGCATGTCATCCGGCGGGGCATAGATGGCGTAAGGGTACTGGTCGCTGCGTGTGCGGCTCCCCTTTAATAGCGGCTCGTAATAGCCGGTGATGAGCCCGGTATCGGTGCCGTCCGGGTTGAGCACCTGATAAGGAGTGAACCATGTTTCGTAGAAGGTGCGCTGTGCCATCATATCTTCTTTTTCGAGCTTCTCTGCGGCAGCGCAGATGGGCAGCCAGACGGGTTTGAGCTTCAAGGCACGGCAGCTTTGTTGCATGGCAGGCCAAGACGCCGGCAGTTCCTGCGACATCCAATCCGGCAAGGCCGCCCAGTCGCTCAACAGATAATCGGGCGAAGGTTTGCCAACAGGCTTGGGGGGTTCGACGATGACGGGAGGCGGCAGCGGAGCTCGACAGGCGGACAGCCAGACCGCCGCGAACACCATCAACCATGTCGCTTTGTTGAAGTAGGTGCGCTTCATCAGTGCAACACGCGCGGCACACTCAATACAAATGGCTGTATCGGCACGTTGAATTCGCCGCCATCCAATACCTGCATCTGATAGCTGCCGGACATAGTGCCGACCTGTGTCGCCAGCACGGTGCCGCTGGAATATTCGAAGCTCTGCCCCGGTTTGATGATGGGCTGTTCGCCCACCACGCCTTTGCCTTTTACTTCCTGCACATGGTTGTTGGCATCAGTGATGATCCAATGGCGATGCAAGAGTTGCACGGGATGTTCGCCCTGGTTGGTGATGGTGATGGTGTAAGAGAACACGTGGCGGTTGTCGGCCTCGTCGGATTGGTCGGCGAGGTAGCGCACTTGCACTGCGACGTGAACCTTGTATTGGTTGATATCTTCCATCGCCGCATTTCACCGTATTTTGCTTGATGTGACAAGCGCAGACCGAACAACGGACAGGTCATCAGCGAACTGTTTGATGCCGATAGCGCCCTTCATGCTCTGGAAAACAATTTGAGTTTTTCCAAGATCCTCATAGCCAATCCGGATGAGCGCGCGTTCGGCGTTTTTTCAACGGTATGCATCTGCACCAACTTGGGTGCTTGAGCATAGGTCAGATAGCGCTGCAATGCAGCATGCAGATAGGATTTCAATTGTTTCACTTGGATCGGCTTGTTGAGTATGCGGAACACCTGAGCCTGATTGATCAGATCGATCACCATCTCGGCGTCTTTGGCCTTGGTGATCACCATGGACAGCACCTGCGGATACTCCTGCTTGAGCAGTTTCAGCAGCGTAGTCAGTTGCGTCTTGCCTGCCCCGACATCTGCCAGCACGACGGCAATCTCTTGTTTTTGCAAGGCATCCAGCGCAGCGTCCATATCGGCCGCATATACCACCGGACACAGTCCGCCGATCAGCTCGCGCACGATACGAAACACCTCTTCATCGTCATCGACCACAAGCACACCCGCCTGCATCTCCTTGGGCAGGGTCACCGCCGCATCTTTGGTGTCGGCCAATTCCAATGCGATGGTGACCGCCTCCGAGACGATGGTGTGCAGCGCGTGGTCATCCCAGGGTTTACTGATGAATCGATATACCTCACCGTCGTTGATACAACCCACTATGGCTGCCAGATCGGAATATCCAGTCAAAAGTATGCGCACACTGTGCGGAGATATCTCACGCGACCTCCTCAGCAACTCGACACCCGGCATGATCGGCATCCGCTGGTCGCTGATGATCACATGCATCTGGTATCTCGTTATGAAATCCAGCGCCTTGTTGCCGTCGGTGGTGGTGAACACGTGATAGCGCTGCCGGAACAGCGATTTGAGCGCATTGAGGATGCGCTCTTCGTCATCCACGATCAGCAAACGCGCCTTCTTGACGCTGGTATCCAAGCTGATGGGGCTGTCACCGCCCTCGTTCATATTGACGGATTCGCTCACAGGCTGGGGTGTCGGACTACTCAGAGACTGAGCTGTGCTGAATAACTTGCTGATGTCTATGATATCGGCATTCACATGCGCCGCATTCAATTCTATCGATGCACGAATCGCTTCCTTGAACTCGTCCGAGAATTCCTTGGCAGTGCAATACCGATTAGAAGGTGATTTGGATAGCGCCTTGGCAAGTACCTCATCCACATAGTGAGACAGCTTGGGGTTGATCGACGACGGCGGTGGGGGATTCTCATTAAGGATTTGCCGCATCAAGGCGGCCGGACTGTCTCCGATGAATGGCTTGCGGCCAGTCAACAGCTCATACGCGATGATCGCGACACAGAACAGATCGGCCAGACTGCCGATCTCGCCTCCCATAAATTGTTCCGGCGACATGTAAGAAGGAGTACCGATGACATCCCCTACTTTCGTCATCGTGGACGAATCGACGTGTGCAACGCCAAAGTCGTTGATCTTGATACGCCCGTCATCGTTGACCATGATGTTTGCGGGCTTTAAATCGCGATGTACCACGCCATGTGAATGGGCGTACCCGATACCATCGAGTATCTGGGAGATGATCTGACCGATCTCGAACAATTCGTACTTTTGATGCTGGGCAAGATGATGTGCCAGCGTCTTGCCGCGAACCAACTCCATGACGATATAAGCCGCCTGCTCATCTTCAAGGTAGTCATATATCTGCACGATACGCGGGTGGACCAAGCGCCCGACCGCTTGCGCTTCCTGGCGGAATCGACCGATGACGAACTCGACCTCTCCGTCGGGGATGGCTGATTTGTTGACCCCTTTGATGGCGACAGCCCGTGCGATCGCCGGATCCCAGCCTTTGTAGACGACCCCCATACCGCCTGCGCCCAGGCGTCCCTGGATCACATACTTACCAATCGTTTTCGGATCCGCCATCTCGCCGGTCATCCTTCCAATTGAGAGTCAGCGGGCGGCGTCAGAGGCAGCCACACAGTGAACTTGGTGCCGACATCGGGCGTGGATTCGACCTTGATCCGTCCGCCATGTTGCTGGACGATCTTGTACGAAATCGACAAGCCCAGCCCCGTTCCTTTGCCGATCTCCTTGGTGGTAAAGAAAGGGTCGAATATCTTTGTCATAACCTCGGGCGGAATGCCTTTGCCGTTATCTTGCACCTCGATCGCGACCCCGTCCCCCTCGACCCGAGAAACCAGAGTGAGCGTGCCTCTCTCGTCCGGCATCGCCTGCACTGCATTGGTCACCAGATTCAAGAAAACCTGATTGATCTGCGAAGGCGAGCATGTGATCTCGGGAATGTCGCCGAATCGCTTATCGACGATCACTGATTTCAACAAATGCTTGCCCAGCAGCAGAGTGCTGTTCAAACCGTCGTTAAGGTTGAAGTGCGCGACTTTGCTGCGATCAAGACGGCTGAAATTCTTCAGGTTCCCCACTATCTCAGCCACTTGTTGTGTGCCAAAGATGCCGTCTTTCACTAATCCGTCCAATTCCTCCAGCGCATGTTGCTGCTTGAGCGAGTCGATCTGCACCGTGGCTTGCTGAAATGTCGCCGACAACGCTTGCGGATCATTTCCCGCCTTTAACAATGACAGCAATTTTTCAGAAGTGGCCACAACTCCCATGATGTGCGGCATTTGCTCGGCGACCCGACCCAGACTGTTTTTGACGTAGGCCAACGGCGTATTGATCTCATGCGCCACTCCGGCAACCATTTGACCAAGTGACGACATCTTCTCGGACTGGATCAGTTGCGCCTCGGATTCTTTCAGATGTTTCAAGGCATCAGAGAGATCGCGTGTGCGCGCCTCGACACGATGTTCGAGGGTTTGGTTGGCCGCTTTAAGCTTGACCCCCAAATAAGCCAACAGGACCAGCAATGCGGCCGCGTAATAGATCAGATAGATGCGATAGAGTTCTTTCTCCTGTAGCGCATCTTCCAATTCAGCATTGAAGGACAGGCTCAGGTTGGTCAGACGAGGCCCGGATGTCAGCGTCGAAAATTTGACGAACATCTCTTGCTGCGGCGGGATATTGGCCAACAGACTCGCCACGTCTTGTTCGACTTTGTTGGCCAAGTCTTGGCCGGATTGCAATCGCGATCTTAAAGTATTCACGTTTTGAGTCAGGGCGCGCCCTACTTCCGGATCGCCTTGCGAAAAATAGGTGGGGGCGATTTTCGCAAGCTGAACCAATGCCTGTTCGATTTCGGCGTGGGAGCTTTTTTGAGAGGCGGCCAGGGATTCCAGTTGAGCGATGTTTGCGAGCAAAGCTCGGAGGGTTTCTCTATTGCGCTGATCTGCCGCTTTGAACTGCTGGAATAAATCAGACTTGAGAAGGATTGTATTGCGCAGATCGGTCAGACCACTCCGGAGTGACGCTCGGGAAGTCAGCCGGGCAAAACGCGTGATGTCCCGTAAAGCTTTTTCTCCCGCATCGGCATGACTCGAAACCGGCAACTGGGGCGCGTTTGGATCGTTGCGTAAGCGTTGGACTTCTCGATCCCAACGAACATCGACTTCCTTCACCTCCGCCAACAAGCTCATGACCTCATTCTGCTCTCGCAGATTCACGGCTTCTGTCTTGTGGTAAAGAAAAGCCAGCACGCCCAGCATGATGGTCACAACAAGACCCATCAAAGCGTTTTGTAGCAGCTCAGCTTTGGTCATCTTTTTCCCCTAACAAACGGTTTTGTTCGGATCGATTGTCACCGCGGATCACCAGACTAATATCCCTAAATGAATCAGCCTATTCGGACTGCATTCTAAACCAACTTAAACGTTTAAGCGCCCTCAATACAAAGCGGGAGATTCGGTTAGAATGTGCGTCCAAATTTCAAACTCTAAGGATCAAACATGGACTACCAGATCGCCCCTTCGATTCTCTCCGCCAACTTCGCACGACTGGGCGAAGAAGTAGACAACGTGCTCGCCTCCGGCGCGGACATCGTTCACTTCGACGTGATGGACAACCACTACGTGCCTAACCTGACCATCGGCCCTCTGGTTTGCGAAGCGTTGCGCAAGCATGGCGTGACTGCGGATATTGACGTGCATCTGATGGTGAAGCCGGTCGATCGCATCATCCCCGACTTCGCTAAGGCGGGCGCGACCTACATCACTTTCCACCCGGAAGCTTCCGAGCATATCGACCGCACCATCGGCCTCATCAAAGAGCTGGGTTGCAAGGCGGGTCTGGTATTCAACCCGGCGACACCTTTGGACATCCTCGAGTACACATTACCCAAGTTGGACATGGTGCTGTTGATGTCGGTGAACCCCGGTTTCGGCGGTCAGAAGTTCATTCCTCATGTATTGGACAAGGCACGCCAAGTGCGCAAGATGATCGACGCCGGCGGTTACAAATGCCGCCTGGAGATCGACGGCGGCGTGGGCCCGGCCAACATCAAGGAAGTGGCCGAAGCGGGCGTGGACACCTTCGTGGCTGGCTCCGCAGTGTTCGGCAAGAAGAACGCCGCTGACAAGAACCACTACAACACCATCATCGCCGAGATGCGCGCGGAGTTGGCGAAAGCCAAGAAGTAATGAGTTTTAACCACTTCCCGCTGCCGGTCTCCGCCATCGTCATCGACCTCGACGGTACGCTGCTGCATACCGCGCCGGAGTTGGCAGAGTCGGCGAACCGCATGTTGCGCGACATGGGCCGTGCGCCCGTGTCGCAAGACCTGCTCATGAGCTACATCGGCAACGGTATCCACTGGCTGGTGAAGCGCGCGCTCACGGGTGACATGCACGCCGAGCCGGATGCGGCGCTGTTCGACAAAGCCCTGCCCATCTTCGAGAAGCATTACACCGAGCTGTTGTTGGAGAGCAAACCGTTCCCTAACGTCATCGCGGGCTTGGATGTGATGAAGGCGGCGGGCTATCGTTTGGGTTGCATCACCAACAAGGTCGAGCGTTACACCAATCCGCTGCTCAAGGGCATCGGCATGGCCAAGTACTTCGACATCGTGTTGGCGGGCGATACGCTGCCCGAGAAGAAACCGCACCCGCTGCCACTGCTGCATGCAGCGAAGTTCTTCGGCTGCCCTATCGAGCAGTTGCTGCTGGTCGGCGATTCGCTCAGCGATGCACAAGCCGCACGTGCCGCAGGCTGCCCCATCATCTGCGTGCCTTACGGTTACAACCACGGCGAACCTGTCGAGACGCTCAATGTGGATGCCGTGATTCCCGACCTGACCGGCGTATTGCCCCTCATCAAACGAGCCTAAGAAATGACATACCGATTCCTGAAAACAACTGATTGGCGATGGTGAACAGCAGCACCCGCTTCGTTCATCGTCACTCAAATTTTTAGGAGTCGTTCATGTTGTCACCCATCTCAGAACAGGATTTCAAATCCCTTGCCCAACAGGGCTATAACCGCATCCCTTTGGTCGCGGAGAGCTTCGCTGACTTAGACACACCGCTCTCGCTCTACCTCAAACTTGCCAACAAACCCTTCAGCTATCTGCTGGAATCGGTGCAAGGCGGTGAACGCTTCGGTCGTTATTCTTTCATCGGATTGCCTGCCGACACGCGCATCACCGTGCGCGGCAAGCAGGTCACGCTGACCACGGCGAAGGGTGAGACCAAGCAAGAAGTCGAGAATCCACTGGACTACATCAGCGAATATCAAGCGCAGTTCAAAGTCGCGCCTTTGTCTGGTCTGCCACGCTTCACGGGTGG
>JARCRR010000071.1 GCA_029850565.1 Gallionella sp.
GGGCAGGTCTATGAGGCCAAGCCCCTACAACACATGCACGGATGAGAGAGCGGGAATTTTTATATAAAGAGCCTCATGCAGCATATCCGTAACTTTTCCATCATCGCTCACATCGACCACGGCAAATCCACCTTGGCAGACCGCATCATCCATTTATGCGGCGGCTTGTCCGACCGCGAGATGGAAGAGCAGGTGCTGGACTCGATGGACATCGAGCGCGAGCGTGGCATCACCATCAAGGCGCAGACCGCAGCGCTGAGCTACAAAGCTCGCGACGGTCAGGTATATAATCTTAACCTCATCGACACACCGGGACACGTGGATTTCTCTTACGAAGTCTCTCGCTCCCTTTCTGCCTGTGAGGGCGCATTGCTGGTGGTGGATGCATCGCAAGGGGTCGAAGCGCAGACCGTGGCCAATTGCTACACCGCGCTCGATCTGGGCGTCGAAGTCGTACCCGTATTGAACAAGATCGATTTGCCTTCTGCTAATCCGGAGAACGCGATTGCCGAGATCGAGGACGTCATCGGAATCGATGCGCAAGAAGCTGTCCGCTGCTCTGCCAAGACAGGGTTGGGTGTTGAAGATGTGCTGGAATCTCTTATCCAAAAAGTGCCCGCTCCCAAGGGCGATGCGAGCGCTCCGTTACAGGCACTGATCATCGATTCATGGTTCGATAACTATGTCGGCGTGGTGATGCTGGTGCGCATCGTGAATGGCACGCTCAAGCCCAAGGATAAGATATTGTTCATGGCGAACGGCGCTCAACATCTCACGGAGCATGTGGGTGTATTCACTCCCAAGTCGCAGAATCGTGAAGAGTTGTCGGCGGGGCAAGTGGGATTCGTGATTGCGGGTATCAAAGAGTTGAAAGATGCCAAAGTGGGTGACACTGTGACGACGGTCACCCGTCCCGCGGCAAGTCCCTTGCCGGGTTTTAAAGAAGTCCAGCCGCAGGTATTTGCGGGATTGTTCCCTGTCGAGTCCAATCAATATGAAGCGTTGCGTGACTCGCTGGAGAAACTCAAGCTGAACGATGCCTCGTTGCAATACGAACCCGAAGTATCGCAGGCTTTGGGTTTCGGCTTCCGTTGCGGCTTCCTCGGCTTGCTGCACATGGAGATCGTGCAGGAGCGTCTGGAGCGCGAGTTCGACATGGACTTGATCACCACTGCGCCTACCGTGATCTACGAGGTGGTGTTGCGCGACGGTACGGTGCTGATGGTGGATAACCCATCCAAGTTGCCTGATGTATCAAAGATCGAAGAGATTCGTGAGCCTATCGTGCATGTGAATCTGTACATGCCGCAGGAATACGTGGGTGCCGTCATCACGCTGTGTACGCAGAAACGCGGTGTGCAGATCGACATGAGTTATCACGGCAAGCAGGTGTTGCTGCAATACGAGATGCCGATGGGCGAGATCGTGCTGGATTTCTTTGACAAGCTGAAATCGGTGTCGCGCGGCTATGCCTCGATGGATTATGAGTTCAAGGAATATCGTACCGCCGATGTGGTGAAGGTGGACATGCTGATCAACGGCGAGAAGGTGGATGCGCTGTCCATCATCGTGCATCGCGCCAACAGCCAGTATCGCGGGCGCGAAGTGGCGGCCAAGATGCGCGAACTGATCCCGCGCCAGATGTTCGATGTAGCGATTCAGGCTGCCATTGGCGCCAACATCATCTCGCGCGAGAACGTGAAAGCGCTGCGCAAGAACGTGCTGGCTAAATGTTATGGCGGCGACATCTCGCGCAAACGCAAGCTGCTGGAAAAGCAGAAAGCGGGCAAGAAACGCATGAAGCAAGTAGGTAGCGTGGAGATCCCGCAGGAAGCCTTCCTGGCCATCCTGCGCGTGGATGATAAATGAGAGGTAGGAACCAGAGATGACCTTTGCGTTGATCATGTTTGTGCTGTTGGTGCTGACCGGGGCGGTCTGGTTACTGGATCGCTTTGTGTTGCGCGCGAAACGGGCAGCAGAGGCCAAGGAACCCTGGTGGGTGGAGTACTCCAAGAGTTTCTTTCCGGTGATCCTCGCGGTGTTCGTGCTGCGCTCGTTCGTGGTCGAGCCGTTCAAGATCCCGTCCAGCTCCATGGTGCCGACATTGCATGTCGGAGATTTTATTCTGGTCAATCGTTATACCTTTGGTCTGCGCTTGCCTATCGTCAATAAGAAGATCGTGGAAGTGAATCAGCCGCAGCGCGGGGATGTGATGGTGTTCCATTATCCCAACGATCCTGCGGTCGATTACATCAAGCGCGTGGTGGGTGTGCCGGGCGATGTCGTCGTCTATCGCGACAAGAAATTGTGGCTGAATGGAGTGGAGCAAACACGGTTGCGCGGCGACGATTACAATTACGTCGAGAGCGGACTGAAATTCATCCACACCGAGCAGTACATGGAGAACCTGGGGGGCCGTGAACATGTGGTGTTGGTCAATCCGGATATGCCGCCTGTCCATTTGTCCAATGTCGATGAATTTCCGCATCACGAGCAGTGCAGTTATAGTGCGGAGGAGATGCGCTGTACCGTTCCGGCCGGGCATTACTTTATGATGGGCGATAATCGGGACAACAGCCGCGACAGTCGCTACTGGGGATTCGTGCCGGATGAGATGATCGTGGGCAAGGCGTTCTTCATCTGGATGAATTTTGGTGAGTTGGAGCGAATCGGTTTGTCGATCAATTAGGCAGTTTGTGAAAGGAGTGTTCATGCAATCACAAAAGCAAAATCAACATGGAATGAGTTTCATCGGATTCATCATGGGCGGCTTCGTGCTGATAGTTGTGGCGATATTCGGGATGAAAGTGATTCCGGCGTATATACACAATGGGCAAATCAGCCAGATATTTCGTGAGATAGCGGCTGATCCTGCATTGCGTGGAGCACCTATGAAGGACGTCGAGATGTCATATCGCAAGCGCGCTTCGATCAATGACATTAATGACCTCAAGGTCGAAGACGTCACCATCGATACGGATGGTGGAAGTCTCAAACTAAGTGCGAACTACTTCGTGAAGATTCCATTGGTGGGCAATGCGACCTTGTTGCTCGAGTTCAACCCAAGTAGCAAATAACTCTCAATGAAGCACGCGGCGCTGTGTAAGCAGCTTGGTCACCAATTTGCGCAGCCTGCCTTGTTGCAACGCGCATTGACCCACCGAAGCTACAGCGTAGCGCATAACGAACGATTGGAATTCTTGGGGGATAGCGTGCTGAACTGCGCTATCGCCAAGTATCTTTACCAAACCTATCAAGACGTGCCCGAAGGCGATCTGTCGCGTCTTCGTTCCAATCTGGTCAATCAACAGGCGCTTGCGACTCTTGCTCAGCGATTGGGTTTGGGGGAGCTCTTGTTGCTGGGGGAGGGAGAGGTCAAAAGCGCAGGCGCACGTCGCCCTTCCATCCTCGCGGACGCGCTGGAGGCGGTGTTTGGTGCGATCTTGATGGATGCGGATTTTGCAACAGCGGAAAAGGTGGTGCTGGGCCTGTACGTACCTTTCATATCCGGCATCGATCTGCAAAATCTGGGTAAGGATGCCAAGACGCAGTTGCAGGAATACTTGCAAGGCCGAAGATTGGCTTTGCCAAAATACTCAGTGATCGAGATCAAGGGCGAGGCGCATGCGCAGACCTTCGAGGTCGAATGCGAGATTGAGAAATTAAAGATCAAAGCGCGTGGCGAAGGCCACAGTCGTCGAGTCGCCGAACAAGTTGCCGCAGAAGCGGCCTACAAGAGAATCCCCAAATGACTGAAACAGAAAATCTCCACAGCGGTTTCATCGCCATCGTCGGTCGCCCCAACGTGGGCAAGTCGACCTTGCTCAACCATCTCATCGGTCAGAAGATCAGCATCACTTCGCGCAAGGCACAGACCACACGCCATCGCATCACGGGTATCCTCACCGAAGACAAGACGCAGTTCGTCTTCGTGGATACGCCGGGGTTCCAGACGCAACATACCAATGCGCTGAACCGCAGCATGAATCGCGTCGTCACGAACAGTCTGCGCGAAGTGAACGTCGTGTTGTTCGTGTTGGAAGCGCGGCATTTCGACGAGCGCGACAAACAAGTGTTGGAGCTGTTGCCGCAGGACCGTCCGGTGATCCTGGTCATCAACAAGGCAGACCTGATGCAGGATAAGAACGAACTATTGCCTTTCATCCAGGAGATATCCGCATTGCGCCATTTTGCGGCCATCGTGCCGGTGAGCGCGCGCCAAGACAAACATCTGGATACCTTACTGGATGCCATACGTCCGTTCCTGCCGGAGGGTGAGCATCTGTATGCCGAGGACGATATCACCGATCGCAACGAGCGTTTTCTGGCGGCCGAACTGCTACGCGAGAAGGTTTTCCGTTTCACGGGCGACGAGCTGCCTTACTCGGTCAGCGTCATCATCGAACAGTTCAAGCTTGAAGGTAAGCTGCGCCGCATCCATGCCGCCATCCTTGTGGACAAGGATGCACACAAGGCCATGCTCATCGGTAGCAAAGGTGAGAAACTGAAAGAGATCGCCACTCAGGCACGCCTCGATATGGAAAAACTGTTCGACGGCAAGGTGTTTCTTGAGGTGTTCGTCAAGGTACGCAGCGGCTGGGCAGACAGCGCACAGATGTTGAAGTCTTTGGGGTATGAGTAACGCGTCTTCCAAACAACGCATACAGGACGAACCTGCTTTCGTACTGCATAGTTATCCTTTCCGCGAGACCAGTCTGGTGCTGGAGGTGTTCAGTCGCCAGCATGGCCGTGTGCCTTTGGTGGCGCGTGGTGCCAGACGCCCTAGGTCGGTACTGCGCGGGTTGTTGATGAGTTTCCAACCGTTGTCCCTGAGTTGGTTCGGCAAGCACGAGTTGCGCACTTTGCACAGCGCGGAGTGGCAAGGTGGCCAGCCGCAATTGCAGGGTACGGCGTTGATGTGCAGTTTCTATCTGAACGAACTGTTGCTCAATCTGATGGCGCGGGACGATCCGCATGAGCGCCTGTTCGATTATTACCAGCAGACCTTGCAACGTTTGGTGCAGGAAGATGATCATGCCCTCACGTTGCGCAGCTTCGAGAAACATATGCTGCAAGAACTGGGCTATGCCTTGCAACTGGAGACGGAAGCCGAGACTGGCAAGCCCATCGTGCCGACGCAAACTTACCGCTATATACTTGAGCTTGGCGCGATAGCCGAAACATCCGATTCATCACAGGGTATGCCGATCACAGGCAAGACTTTGCTGGATATGGCTGCGGACGATTATCGCGATGCCAACAGCGCGCGTCAGAGCAAGCTGTTGATACGCATGCTGCTCGATCACTATCTGGCCGGGAAGACGTTGCACACACGCGAACTGATGAGGGATCTACAAAAACTATGATCAAGCTTGGATTGAATATCGACCATGTGGCTACGTTACGCCAAGCGCGCGGTGCGCGTTATCCCAATCTGGTAAGAGCGGCATTGGTCTGCGAGGAGGCGGGGGCGGATGCCATTACCATCCATTTGCGCGAAGACCGCCGTCACATCCAGGATGCCGATGTGTATATTTTGCGTGGCATGTTGCAGACGCGCATGAACCTTGAATGTGCCGTCACCGACGAGATGATCGCCAACGCACTGCGTGTGAAGCCGCACGACATCTGCCTCGTGCCGGAGAAGCGCGAAGAACTCACCACAGAGGGCGGGCTGGATATCATCAAGCATTTCGATGCGGTACAGCGTGCCACGCAGCGTTGTATGGAAGCGGGCATCTGCGTTTCCTTGTTCATCGATGCAGACGAGAAACAGATCGAATCTGCGTGGAAAGCGGGCGCGCCGGTAATCGAGATCCACACAGGCAAATATGCCGATGCAGATAGCGTGCCTGAGCGTGAGGACGAGTTGGCGCGCATCCATCGTGCAGCGCTGCATGCCCACGGTTTAGGGTTGCAAGTGAATGCGGGACATGGCCTCAACTATCACAACGTACGTCCCATCGTGGCCATTCCGCATATCGCCGAACTCAACATCGGCCATGCCATAGTGGCCGAGGCGGTGTTCATCGGGCTGGAGCAGGCAGTGAAGAACATGAAAGCGTTGCTGGTCGCATGATCTTCGGTATCGGCACTGACATCATCTCGGTCGCCCGTATCGAAGCGGCGATACAGCGTCATGGAGTTGCTTTTGCCGCACGTATCCTCAGCCGGCATGAATATGCTGACTTCCCCAATCAGTCACACCCTTCACGCTTCCTGGCGAAGCGGTTCGCCGCCAAAGAAGCTTTCGCCAAAGCCACAGGACAAGGCCTGCGCCATCCTGTGAGTTTGCAACACATCACAGTCAGCCACGATGAGTTGGGTAAGCCTATTTTCGTGTTCGATGAACTACTCGCAGCTTATCTGACAAAGTTAGGCGTGGTGCGCCACCACCTGAGTCTCAGTGATGAGAAAGATACAGCGGTGGCGTTCGTTATTTTGGAAGGGAAAGACTGATGGGTATCGGACCGGTGATGCTGGATGTGGTGGGAAAGGCATTGACTGCGGAGGATGCGGCGCGCTTGTGCCATCCTCTGGTCGGTGGCGTGATCCTGTTCGCGCGCAACTATGAATCTCCCGGTCAACTCGCCGAGCTGACGGCCAGTATCCGTGCATTACGCACACCGCCCCTGCTGATCTCGGTCGATCATGAGGGGGGCAGGGTGCAACGCTTCCGTGAAGGCTTCACCCGGATTCCGCCGATGCGCGAATTGGGCAAGGTGTACGACCAGCATCCGAAGCGCGCTAAGCATCTTGCCGAACAGGTCGGTTATGTCCTCGCTTCCGAGTTGCGTGCCTGTGGGGTCGATTTCAGCTTCACGCCTGTATTGGATGTGGACTACGGCGCGAGCAGTGTGATCGGTGACCGCGCGTTTCATGCCGAACCGCAAGCCATCGCCGAGTTGGCCCACAGCCTTTTGATCGGTTTGAAACGGGGCGGTATGCCCACCGTGGGCAAACACTTCCCCGGACATGGTTACGTCTGCGCCGATTCGCATCTGGATATCCCGGTGGATGAACGCAGCTACACCGATATCGAACTGTGCGACCTCATCCCGTTCCGTCAGATGGTCAATTTCGGCTTGACCGCCGTGATGCCGGCACATGTCATCTACCCTCAAGTCGATTCACGCCCGGCCGGTTTCTCCAAAGTATGGTTGAAAGACATCTTGCGCGGAGAGTTGGGTTTCGAGGGCTGCATCTTCAGCGATGACCTGAGTATGGAAGGTGCGACCGTGGCGGGAGGGATCGTCCAGCGTGCCGAAGCGGCACTGCATGCAGGGGCGGACATGGTGCTGGTCTGTAACAAGCCGGAATCTGCGGATGAGTTGCTGGCGGGATTGAAATGGGAGATGTCTGCACCGAGCAAGGCTAGACTTGCGCAGATGCACGGCAAACACCATCCCAAGTCGCTCGCCCAATTGCACGAAGACCCGGAGTTCATCAAGGATCTGCAAGATATAAGCAAGATAGGCATTAGTGAGGGTGTACTGCCTTTGGTATAGAATCCCACCCGTTGAATTTTGCCTGCCACACCAAATGAAATGAGTGAATTCCAGTTGAGCCTGTTGAGTATCGGAGCGGTCGTCGTGGCCGCTGTTTACCTCTACGGTCTATGGCAACAATGGCGTTATCGCCGCAGTCTCGGCAAACCTTTCGAAGAGCGGATAGAGCCGATGGCAAGCGTTCAGCGTCAAGTCACGCCCTCATCGTCACCCGACGATGCCGAGACGCAGCACTTCATCGCCGATCCTGTACCCGAGGCTTCGCCGCAATTCGATGATAAGACCGATTACATCGTCAGCATGACGCTCAAGTTCCCGCAGAACGCCGAGGCACTGGACGGTTATTGGCAGCGTCGTTTCGACTATGGCAAGACCATTCAGGCAATCGGTTGCAGCGCCGCTACCGGTGTTTGGGAGCGCGTCATCCCGGAAAGCCGTACTTCCTACAGCGCATTCAAGATCGCTTTGCAATTGGTCGACCGCAATGGTCCGGTCAGCGACACGCGTCTGGCCGATTTGCGTGAGCTATTGGGCGACATCGGGCGCAAGCTGGATGCGGACATGATGCTTCCGATGGTCGATAGCGCCATCGAGCGTGCGCGCGAATTGGATAAGTTCTGCGCCGATGTCGACCAGATGATCGGCATCAACATCGTGCCAAGTAGCGAACGAGTCTTGTTCGCCAGCGAAGTGGCGCGCGCCGTGCAACAAGTCGGCATGAGTTTGCAGGCCGACGGCACGTTCCACCAATTCGATACGGACGGCGCGACGCTGTTCACCTTGAGCGCCGCCAACGGTACACCGTTCCAGCACCACACGCTGGATCAGATGCAAGTGGATAACATGACCTTGTTGCTCGACATCCCGCGCGTCAAGGAACCCGTCAGACATTTCGACGAGATGACCTTGCTGGCGATGGAGATCGCGACCACATTGCGTGCAACGCTCGTTGACGATCAGAACGTCACACTGGGGAATGCGGCCATCTCGCATATACGCGCCCAAGTGGAGACGGTTGAAAAGCACATGTTGTCTGGCGGCATCGTGCCTGGGAGTGACCAGGCGTTACGGTTGTTCTCCTGATGGATGCGCAGCAGCGCATCGCACAATTGCGTGTCGAGCTGGCCCGACACGACCATGATTACTATGTGCTGGATGCGCCCAGCATCCCCGATGCGGAATACGACAAGCTGTTCCGTGAACTGCAATCCTTGGAAGCTCAACACCCCGAACTGCTGACGCCCGATTCACCCACGCAACGTGTGGGCGGCAAGGTGCTGGAGGGTTTCGTGCCGGTGCGGCATGCCGTGCCCATGCTATCCATACGCACCGAGACGGATACCGAATCCAGCGGCGCATCTAACTTCGACACCCGTGTGAGGAACGCATTAGGTTGGAACGAAGGGGATATCGAATATAACTGTGAACTGAAATTCGATGGCCTTGCTATCAATCTGCGTTATGAGCATGGTGTACTGGTTCAGGCGACGACGCGCGGAGATGGCGAGGCAGGTGAAGATGTGACGCAGAATGTGCGCACCATCCACTGTATACCGTTGCGGCTGCAAGGGTTCGCCGCGCCAGTCCTTGAAGTGCGCGGTGAGGTCTATATGTCGCGCAAGGATTTCAACCGCTACAACGATAAGCAGCGCGAACTGGGTTTGGCGACACTGGTCAACCCGCGCAATGGAGCTGCGGGAAGCATCCGCCAACTCGATCCGGCATTGGCGGCCAGACGGCCGCTCTCGTTCTTCGCTTATGGCTTGGGGGAAGTGACAGGCTGGTCTCTGCCGTCGACGCACAGCGGCATCCTCGATGCGCTAAAACACATGGGATTGCCGGTTTGCGATGAGCGGACTGTGGCGCGCGGAGCAGAGGCGCTGGCCGCATTCCATCAGCGCATCGCCAGCAAGCGGGATGCGTTGCCATTCGATATCGATGGCGTGGTGTACAAGGTCAACGACTGTCTC
>JARCRR010000072.1 GCA_029850565.1 Gallionella sp.
GCAGCGTGCCAACACGCAGACCATCGCGACACCGAACGGCAGCGTGCTGATCGAAGGCGTGGGCAATCTGGTGAGCCGCACGGCCAAGTGCTGCAACCCGACCAGAGCGGACGACATCATCGGTTATGTCACGCGCGACCGCGGCATCACCATCCATCGTCGCGATTGCCCCTTCATGCAGCGCGTGCCGGAAGAGCGCGAAGACCGATTGCTCGAAGCAAGATGGTCAACCAAAAGCGATTGATGGCGTAAGCTATCCGCCCGGTTTCACAAAGGTAACCGACACCCATGCAAGCCATCATCAGCGCCACCGATCTGGTCAAACAATACCCCGGCGTGCGTGCCGTGGATGGCATCAACCTGTCCATCCCGCAGGGCATCTGCTTCGGACTGCTCGGCCCCAACGGGGCGGGCAAGACCACGACCATCGAGATGCTGGAAGGCATCCACCAACCCACGAGCGGAACGGTACATTACAAAGGCGAACCGCTGGGTGCGCGTTACCGCGAAGAAGTGGGCATCCAGTTCCAGCACACCGCGCTGCAAGAATTCTTGACGGTGCGCGAGACCTTGCAGTTCTTCGAGCGGCTCTATCACGAGACCTTGCCCATCGCCGAGGTCATAACCCTGTGTTCGCTCACCGACATCCTCGACCGCGACACGCGCAAACTTTCCGGCGGACAACGTCAGCGTCTGCTGCTTTCGCTGGCGCTCATCAACGACCCCGATCTCATCTTCCTGGATGAGCCTACGACCGGGCTCGACCCGCAAGCGCGGCGCAACTTCTGGGACTTGGTGAAGCTGGTGAAGTCACGCAACAAGACCATCGTGCTCACCACGCATTACATGGAAGAGGCCTATGCGCTGTGTGACGAGATCGCCATCATGGACAAGGGGCGCATCGTGTCGCAGGGCACGCCGGCGCAATTGCTGACCGAGCACTTCGGCGATGTGGTGTTGCAGATACCGGGGGAGGACGCTGGCGGCAAGCTGATGGAGATGAACATAGGCGCAGTGCCCGCAGGCGAGTTGTTCGAGATCAAGACCAACCGCCTGCACCACACCCTGCAACTGTTGATGGACAACGGCATCAATCTGGACAGGCTGCGCATCCGCGCATGGACGCTGGAGGATCTGTTCATCAACGTCACCGGAAAGGACGTTAAACCATGAAGAAATTCCTCGCTGTCCTGCACGCCCGCAACATGGAATTCCTGCGCGACCGTTCCGCGCTGGTGTGGAACCTCGCCATGCCGTTCATGCTGGTGTTCGGACTTGCGTTCACCTTCTCCGGTGGCAACAAAGACATATACAAGATCGGCGTCGTGGGCGGCATCGGGCATCTCGCGCAAACCGCACCCAAATTGCCGACGACGCAGCACCTGCAGTTCATCCCCTACGACGACCTCGATATCGCCATCAACAAGGTGAAGCATCACCAGATGGACATGCTCATCGACGTGAGCGCAGCGCCCAAGTATTGGGTCAACACCAGCTCGCCCAACGGCTATCTGCTGGAGCGCATCATCTGGGGCGTGGGGGCAGACAAGTTCGAGCGCCAAGCGGTGGAAGGCGCGGAGATACGTTACGTGGATTGGTTCCTGCCCGGCATCCTCGGCATGAACATGATGTTCGCCTGCCTGTTCGGTGTGGGCTTCGTCATCGTGCGTTACCGCAAGAACGGATTCCTGAAACGGCTCAAAGCCACACCGCTGGGCGCGTTCCAGTTCCTCTTCGCGCAACTCATCTCGCGCCTGTTGCTGGTCGTGGTCATCACCACCATCGTTTATGCGGGCTGCAACATCTTCATCGAATTCAATATGCAGGGTTCGTATTGGGTGCTGCTCTTGGTCACCACTTTGGGTGCGATGAGCATGATCTCCATCGGTCTGCTGATCGCCGCACATACCGCCAGCGAAGAACTGGCCGGCGGCATGTTGAACATCGTGACCTGGCCGATGATGCTGTTGTCGGGTGCATGGTTCTCATTGGAAGGCGCGCAACCGTGGGTGCAGAACATCGCGCAACTCTTCCCCCTCACCCATATGGTCTCATCCGCCCGCGCCATCATGAACGAAGGCGCGACGCTGGCTCAAGTGATGCCGGATGTCTGGGTGCTCGCCCTCACCAGCGCGGTGTTCCTTGTCATCGGGGCATTCGTATTCAAATGGGAATAGCCGTCGGCCCTCAGATTGGGCAACTCTCCATCCCGCGCAGATAGTCCAGATACTCCCCTACCCGCTCGTGTAGCGTTTCCGGCGCGGTGACGATGTCGCGAGAAAGTTTGAACAGCGGATAGGCGCGCCAATCGAACACGCCGAACTTCTCCACCATCTTCAAGGTGTGCACCCCTTCGCCCGAGATGTCGCTCCACTCGCCGCGCGCCAGCTTGCAGCCAAGTTCGTGGTGATGTGAGTCCGCGCTCGTCGCCGTCGTCATCAGATCGCCCAATCCTGCGTAGCTGTAAGGCGTATGTGCCTGTCCGCCGAACGACTGCACGATGCCGCTCAACTCCGCGATGGCCGTCACCATCAGATGACCGCGCATGTTGTCGCCCAGTTTCAACTCATCCGCCACGCCGAACAGGATGGCGTACACGTTCTTCAGAATCACCGACCAGCTCCTGCCGTGCATGTCGCTCGCCTGCTGGCACACCAGCGTGCTGCCGCGGAACAGGCTGTGCATCACCTCGAAATCCGCCGCGTCGGACAACACCGCATCGGCAAAGGCATGGCGGCCTGCACGTATCTCCTCCGAAATCATCGGGCCGTAGATCACGCCGTAGTGATGTTTGCCACCGAGTGTGTGCTCGAACACTTGCGCCGCCGTGCGTCCCGATTCATCCAGCCCTTTCGCGATGGAAAGGCACACACTGCCCGCAGGAAGATGAGGTTCGATGCGGCTGGCAATCTCGTGGTGCGGATTCACCGGCAGGCAGAACAGGACCACCTGCGCCTCGGCGACTTCCTCCTCCAGCGTCGTATGGCTGCCTTTCACCACCGTGCCGATGTTCCAGATGCGCACATCGTGCCGCGTCGCCAGCAGGTACTCCATGGCATGCCCCATCTCGCCATAGCCCAGTATCAGAACTCGAAGCTTCGTCATGGGATTATTTCAACACTTCAGCAAGGAAGCTCTGCAACTGCATCCATGAATCCTTGTCCGCCTCTGCGTTGTAGGCGATGGGCATGTTGAACTTCTTGCCCAGCTCATCCGCATCCGGATTGCTGAAGCTGTGCATCGCGCCGGGATATGCCACCACCTTGTAGTTCACACCGGCCTTCTCCATCTCCTGCTTGAAGCCTTCCACCTGTGCGGCGGGGATCATCTTGTCGTCCGCGCCGGTGAACACGCGCACCTGCGCTTTCACCTTGCCCGCCTGTGCCGGGGCATCCGTAGCGAGTCCACCGTGGAAGCTCGCCACGCCTTTCAGCTTTTCGCCCGCGCGCGCCATGTTCAATACCGTCGATCCGCCGAAGCAATAACCGATAGCGGCCAGCTTGTGTGCATCCACATTGCGTTGCTTGCGCAACACCTTCATCGCCGCCTCGAAGCGAGCCTTCGCCAGCGGCTTGTTCCTAGATACCTCGCCGGCGAACTTGCCCGCGTCATCCGGATGCAGCGCCTGCTTGCCGTCGCCGTACATATCCACTGCCAATGCCACATAGCCCAACTCCGCCAGCATGTTGGCGCGTTTGCGCGCGTAGGCGTTGTGCCCCCACCACTCATGCACCACCAGCACCGCAGGGCGTTTGCCCTTCACCGCATCGTCGTAGGCGATCCAGCCTTTCAGCGTCGTGCCGTCGGCGGAGTAAGTCACCTCCTTGCCTTGCACGGCAGCGAACGCAGTAGCAGTGGTCAGACAGAATATGGCGAGGGAGAGAAACAGTTTTTTCATGGTAGCCTCCGTAACGGGTGGGTCAGGATGCGATGATAATTCGAACGGAGCCGATTGGCGCAGAACAGATTGTGATGCTCCCTGTATCCACTTACACTTTACACACACCAAGTCTAAATTCACGAGACACAGACATCATGGAAAAAACCGTAAAGATCAGCGCCTATTCCGCCCCGACCAAGAACGATAGCGCGCAAGACAAGCCGGTGAAGGATCGCGCCACCGCGCTTGAACTGGAACATAAGCAAGCGCAGATTGCGGAAGAACGGAACAAGGCGCTCGAATTGCTCAAGAACATCACCCTGCTGCGCGAGAACCTCAAGCAGGAACAGGCCAGATCGGCCGAGCTTGAAAGCACGATAAACAAACTGGCCGGGCTGGAAGAGAACCGCTTCGCCAAGTTCAACGCACAGTTCGAAGAAGAAAAGAAGAAGTCTCTCGAACACATGCGCACCATCGAGCAACTGCGCGCGAGCCTTCAGCAGGAACAAGCCAAGACGGCTGAGTTGGCTATGAGCTCGTCCGAACTGGCAGCCAAAGCGCAAGAGATCGCCGCATTGGAAACAAAGATCGCTACGCTGGAAACAAAGGTCAAAGACCTATCGGGCGTCATCAGCAAGATATCCAGCATCGCCGAGGCAGCAAAGGCCGCCAACGGCAATTGATCCATACCTACTTGGGCGGGCTGAAAACAGACACCTTCATCCCTGGTACAGACGGATCTATGTTTTCTCTTGCGCTATCTGCTCGGCCAGGATCTTGCACAGGTGGTCGTTGGGCGGCTCCAGCGCATAGCGTGCCACTGCATTGAGCAATTCCTGGATCTCTGCCAATGTGAAGTTCGCCATCAGACGATTCGCCATATCCGTGTCGAGAGGCAGCAAGCGCGCCTGACCGTCCGGCAACTTGAAACCGAAACCTGCGAGCCGGTGCAGATCGCCCTCGGCAAGGCTCATGCCCTCCTGCTCCTGCTCCAGACTCTCGTAAAAGTCCTCTATCTCATCGGCCAGCTCTTCCGGCAGATCTTCGGGGATGGCCACCACCATGCCCATCGGGTCGTCGGACACGGTGCAAGGCACACCGCGCTGTTCGGCATGCGCGACGAATTTGTCGCGCAATATCGCCTCGAAAAAGATGTACTCGATCATGGTATTCAGGGCACAAGTTGAAGGTGCGGCATCTTGCCTTGTGGCGAAGTCGAAATCAATCCGACTCCCAACTTGTGTTTTGCGCACAGGCCTGATCCCAAAACAGTGAAGCCCGCATTCGCGGGCTTCATTTGTACCAAACGCACGTCAGAACTGCGTCTTCGGGTTACGTCAGGGAAGCGCTACAACCCCACTCTCGATGCGACCGGATCGACCTTGCGCACCATCTGCAGGATGGTCATCCCTGCAATCGCATCCGGGTCGTACTTCACCAGTATCGAATGCGGGTGCGGCTTGTGCTCGAATTCAGCACAATCGATGCCGACACGCCCCATCAGTTTTCTTTCCAAATCCATTCGCATCTTCACATCCAGTTCCGGGTGCACATGGATCATCATGTCTACAGTGTTCATGATCGTCTCCTTCACACAGTGAACAACAAGGATAGGCAGACTTCGCCGCATCCTCGCGACTTATTCTATGCCTCCGCATCGGCGATAAAAATGGGTACGAGCAATAGGGATATCGGTGGAGCAGGCACGCATTTTTGGCCGCTTAAAGTCGTCATCCGGACTGATATTTTTGCTCAGTGAACGCGGGAAACCGCAGGTCGTCCCTGATTGTTTACGCTTGCTTTCGGTTATGCTGCATCCGGTATCCCGAACAGAAGATGCAACAATGCGAGGAGCGCAAACGATGAAATATCGGCATTACAAAGGCGGCATCTACGAGATCGTGTGCGAGGCGAAACTGGAGGCCGACCCGACCATCGCCATGATGGTCTACAAGTCCGAAGAAGGAATCATCTGGACGCGCCCCAAGACCGCCTTCTTCGAGCAGGTGCAATATCAAGGACAGAGCGTGCCGCGCTTCGCGGCCATCGCTTAGGCACAGCACGTCTCAACCAACGGGGAAACAACGTGGACTTCGCGAGTTTGGCCGTACTGATGGTCTTGGGCGCAGGCGGCTGGTTCTGGCTGCACAGCATCCGCATCCTCGAACTCGCCCGCGAAGCCGGAAGACGCGCCTGCGCCAGAGAAGATCTGCAATTTTTGGACGACACCGTTGCCAGCACCAGCCTCGCACTGGATCGCGACGCATCGGGTCGCAGGATATTGCGCCGCACCTATCGCTTCGAATTCACCGAGACAGGCAATAGCCGGAGAGAAGGGGAAATCATCATGCTCGGTGAGCGCGTCGAATCGGTGACGATGGAGCCGTATCAAATTTTGGAGTGAATGAGCAACGCGATTGTTCATGGTTCACCATAAATCAGTTGCGGCGTATCATGCGCACGTTCAATCAAATTGCGGAGGGTTCCAAATGAGGAAACAACGTGAAATCTATACCTCTCCACTGGATGCACTGGTGGCGGTGAGCAAACAACTCAGCGTGTATGAAAAACAGCGCGGCATGGAATCAGAGACATTCTTTGACCGCTACCAAAAGGGCTTGATCGACGACGAGATTGAATCGGTAGAGTGGGCCAACGCTTACCAGCACTACGTCGCACTGCATCAACAACTGGAGAGTCAGTTGCGTGTTGCCGCATGAGTCTCTTGAGCGGTACTTCGCGGAAGTCGAGGCGTCAGTCGCCCGATTACCCGCATACGCCGAAAGTTATGCAGAAGAAATCCTGACTGCCGAACGAGCCAATCTTCGCATTCGCCTGCGCTTTGAAAATGGGGCCCTGCTGGAAATCAACGAAGCACTCATTGTCGAGAACGGCACACTGAAATCGCTGGGTTATCGCTACCATTTTCAGCGAGCCAATAACGAACTAATATTTCGTTACGACAACACCCCTCACTTCCCCGACCTGCCGAGCTTTCCGCACCACAAGCACTTGCGCGATGCCGTCGTTGCCACAGGCAAGCCTGATTTGCTGGATGTGCTGAAAGAAGCGAAAACGAAGAGTCTGTAAATCGCCTGTTGGCAGGAGCGGGCGTAAAAACTAGTGCAAACCCCAATCGACCCTATGATTGCCAGAGAGCTATAGAAACCATGGTCTTAAGTTTTCCGATTATGACTGTGCCGTCAATCAAGGCATTTGTTCCTTAAGATAGCGGCCAAAAAATTTGGCAAGCCTAGGTGGAACAGCATTTCCAATCAAGGTTGCCGCAAACTCTCCCCTATCCTCTGGATAAAAAATATACTCATCTGGGAATGTTTGCAGGAGTGCCGCTTCCTTGGGGGTAATGCCTCGGTTTTGCTCTGTATCGTAATGGGCAAATCTTCCGTTTGAGACAGAAACGCATCGGGTTGTGATTGTGGGGCCAATGTCGTCTCCACGCATTCGGGTGTAGGTGTCGGTAAATGAGGCTTTTCCCGCTTTGGCTTCAAGCCTCTTATGACAGTTCAAAGATAAGTCGCCGTAACGGGTGGTTTTCAAATAAGCATTGCTCCCGCCTGGAGGGGCCGATGCGATGCGTTTGAGGTTGATGTCGCTTAATGCCCTTGCACGGTGGTTCTTAATGGTCGGATGTGTCTCACCTGCGGCAAGAGCTGGCAAGTGTCCGATGGTCTCCGACACGGTGACATATTTTTTCAAATCGGGATCTGCATCGGGTACGGTGATTTCCAATCCTTTTCGTCGACCTTTTCGCACAGCAAGGCCGATGGTTCGCCTTCGATTCTGAGGCACTCCAAATTTGGCAGCGTTGATCACCTTGGCATCAAACACATAACCCATATCACTCAACTGGGTTTCAAATTGGGACAAAACTGAGCCTTCGCCAGTGATTCCTTCGACATTTTCGCAGATGATGGCATCGGGGCGAAATTTGTTGATCAATTGAACCGTCGTTAAAAGTAAATTTGAGTCGTTGGAACGCTTGAACTTCCGGCTTTCGGACATCTCAATATGGGAGATATTAGTGAAGGGCTGGCATGGGGCGCAGATAGCAAAAATTAGTTTAGGCCGCTTACCAGACTTTTTATTTGTTTGCAGATCGATTAAAAGTGACAGTTGCTTGGATATTTCATGTTGCTCACCGCTTGGGTACGTGTCCGTCTTAGGAAAAATATCTTTGCAAATGAATTTAGGATGAGAGCCGTTCGGGTTGACGTTCTGGCTATAGGTTTGTTCACAGAGAGCTTTGTTGTCAACACCAGCGAGAACGTGAATGCCTGCTTGGATAAGACCGTTGGTCATACCCCCAGCACCACAGAAAAAATCAATCGCTACGACTTTGTTGGTGCGCCCCATGTAATCTGCATTCGTTTATAGCATCCACCACAATTGATGCACAGTGAGCAGCATCAGCATGGATGTCTTTATCCCAAAATCTAAAAACCCGCCACCCGTGATGGGTGAGGGTCGCGTTGACTTGTTCGTCGCGCGTTATATTACCTTCGATCTTGGGAATCCAGAAGCCCTTGTTGGACTTAATCGCCGTTTGAGCGGTCGCCCAATTCCGACCATGCCAAAATGATGAGTCGCAAAAAATAGCTACCTTGGCCCAAACCACTACAAAATCAGGTTTACCAATGATCTTCTTGTATTGCTTCCGATAACGGACACCAGCGGCCCATAGAGCCTTGCCCAGCTTCTGTTCAATCACAGTACCAGAACTGCGCACTTGGGACATGTTGTGATGGATTTGCTCTTTGGTTTTCATTTTTTGATGCCAGCACCCAAATGCCGTATTACGGTGATGATATGTGCTGCCATGGCACAGGTGGCTAACCGCACAAAATCCTCCGCATCAGGGCCGTCGTAACCGATTTCTTTTTCTTTTTCCGTGGCCTTGCAATGGAGGGATAAAGCGAAGATACCCAACCCCAACTTAAAAATGGATTCTTTCACGGTACGCTCGGCTTCATCCCGTTCGGCCACCCGCATCATTTCAATATAGCGGTTATCACGGTTAATATAGACGCACGTTTCCTCGCCAGACGAAACATACGCACCTGAAGTCTCATCAAAATTATGTTCGCTCCAATTGTCCTTGCTGACCCATTCAAAGTGGGGCATTCCAAGATTTTTCTTCTCATCTTCTTTGGTTTTGGTCTTTTCCCCCTTCGGGTTGATGTTCTTCTTCTCTTCAGCAACAAATTTTATGGTGACTGAAAACTTTAAAGGCTCTTGGTTTCCACCTTCATCCACAAAGCCAAACTCGGCATCGATAGTCTCGCCCTCAACAGCTAGTAAAGGAGCGGTCAGAGTAAAGGTGGCAGTACCACTCCGCAAAGAGACTTTCCACGCCAAGGCCTTCACATCCAATGAGCTCCAAGGTTGCCCTGGACTATCCAACCGAGACAGGTAACCATCTTCTGCATCGGTGCCGCATTCAATGCGACGATAACCGTTGATGGGCACTTCCTTGATGTATTTGCCGTTCTCTTTTTTTAGGTTTAGGGGTTCAAGAAAGGTCGGGAATTTCTTGCCCAAGTCCCAGATTTTCACACCGCCCGGTGTTTTGGTGATTTCAGGCATGAGCACACCCAATCCAAACAACTCTTTGATGGCGGGATCCGCTTTAGCCAAATCCTTCAATAAATCGGCTGACTCCTCCTTGTCCGCCGTATATTCCCTAGCACGACTTAATCGAATGTCGTTGGCAAAGGATCGTATCTTCTCGTCATGCTTCAACGCCTCTACGACCGTGTCTTCTAACGTCCTCGCCATCATATTATTGGCTTTACGTTCACGATCAGGCATGAAGACAGTCGCCATTGCAGTCTTGTCCATGTCATCACAGACGACATTGACCAACAGATGGTTACGCAAGTCACCGAAATTAGCTCGTCCGTTCAAGAAACTGGCACGCTCGCACGCTTGTGTCTGCCCATTGACCGTGTAAAACACACGGGCTGTCTGGCGGTTAGATAGACTATCTTTCATTTTCTTAATACCAATCGCAAGTATCTTGATGCGACCCAAATCAGGATCGTTGATGGTGGTGACATGGTGTGTCCATGACCCTTCATTGGCCTGCTGATTGTCCCCTTCATCAATATTTTTTTCGCTGTCTTCGGGCAATTCGGAAGCGCCAATGGTTACGCTCAATCCAGAGAAAGTTGAAGCAGCAATACCTTGGGCTCGCAACGGACCTTTGTTTTCTTGCGGCTTCGCATCAAAGTCATACGCACGAATAGGCAAAGCACAGTCAATCAAATTGACATCTAAGGCATCTCGCAAACCGAAATCCACAGTGCTAGCCCCTTTACC
>JARCRR010000073.1 GCA_029850565.1 Gallionella sp.
GCTGTAGCCGTCGCCGTCAATGTCTTTCCAAATCTTGAGGGTGGAATAGGCGGCATCTTGTACGTCGATCTGGCCGTCGTGGTTGGTGTCGAGTTCGGCGAGTGCGACATAACCGTTGGCGGCCTTTTGTCCGTTGGCGAGGATTGTTTCAGAACCAAACAGTTCGCGCCCAGTATCTATCGTGCCGTTGCCATCAAGATCGCGTACCAGTATTCCGTCATCAGGATTCACCCATCCGGTCTGTTCGGCAAAACCGTTGGCATCGTGGTCGAAGTAGGCTCCGGCAATCAGTGCGGTGGTGGTGATGCCGTCTCCGTTCAGGTCGAGGGCGATGGGGGATTTGGTGACAGAGGCTTTTTTGACTTTCTTCTTAATGTCGTCGATGTAGTCGGGGATGCCGTTGCCGTCGAGGTCGGTGGGGGTGCAGACCGAGGGCGGAAGTAAGCCGTTATCACGCAATGCGGTCTGCATTGTCCTTCCATCATAAACAGCTTGTAGCTTTGCTGCATACGCTGGATCTGTTGCATAGCCAGCTTTTTGAAGAATAGTTGCTTCTTTTTTTAGATTCCCGATATTTTGTGGGGCAAACATATCTGCATAACGGGGATTTTCACGGAGAAACTGAACCCTGTCTCGCAACGCATCTTCTACTGTTGGGTAAACTCTAAAACTGGCATCGACTGTAACCCACTTGCCATTGATGTACTCAGGCACCTGAAATGTTTTTGAATCACCTGTCCAACTACTATCTGCTTTTATATTAAAAATATTATTCGTATCAGGCAACACTTTCTGTCCCCAACCTGTTTCCAATGCAGCTTGAGCTAGCATTAGCTCAAAAGAGACACCTGATTCACTTGCAATGGTTTTGGCTGCATCCGCGATACTTGAGATAAAGTCAACTTTAGCTTGATCCATGTTACTTCCCCTGAAAATTAGAAAAAATTACTTGGTACCTACAGCGCGATAATCGCC
Organism: Gallionella sp.; assembly: GCA_029850565.1. GTDB lineage: Bacteria > Pseudomonadota > Gammaproteobacteria > Burkholderiales > Gallionellaceae > Sideroxyarcus. Next base: position 976 of record JARCRR010000073.1, read on the forward strand.
ATCGTCGCCCATTACAAAAATGCTGTTTGTTTTGACATCTACGCGAAATACTTTCCAAAGGCGCAACTGTGTCAAATCACTTTCATAAATTGAGATGGACCAATAGCAGCGACGACCTACAAGTTCGGTTTTATCAACGTGTTTGCCTATTGCCATTCTTCTCACTCCTGTCAGAGAAGTAACCCAATCCTTAACCATTGGCATTGAAGTAACCCTGTCTACTGCATGCATGTACGAAGGACTGTCTGTGGTTGTTGATAAGCATTCATGTATAAAAGCTGCTCGTTTCTCATCCTTGCTGGCAAAACCATCAGCCAAAGTATCTGGTGGCAATAGTGAAGCACTAGCCAGAGCAATGCATAACGTAAGTGAGCTAATAAATCTGTTCATTAAACTATCCTCCTCACCTCAAATATCTCATCATTCGCAGCACCTCTATACCGTGCATTAATCACTGCAAAGTCAAAATTAAAGTTACCGTTGGCATCCAGCGTGAGGCTGCACCCGCAAGGGGTAGGCCGGTGTGTACCCGGCTGCTGCGCAGCCACCCTTCCGCTCATGTCGTCAAAATAAGGCTTGAGTCGTGTCTGCACGACTAGTGCGACGTTCAGCGATTCATGCAGTGCGTTGCGGGCTTGATCTAGCAGGGCGAGTTGGGTGATGTTCATACCGGCGACATCGTTGATAGTTGCTTCTCTCATCTCAATTCCCTCAATAAAAAATCAGCTTGGTATTAATGTTTATTACAGCAATTCTTCTGTGTCACTCAATTCACTTGATTTGCACATTGTGCAATGACGTAGTTGTCCGAAAGGTTCAGGCAGTGCCTAAGGTCTGTAGGTTTGTGTCGCCGCTTTCTATTTCCTATCTCATGCACACTCACACTAGATAAGACCGCAACGTCTGATTTAACAGGGTTCACTATGGCGTCTTTTTCAGTTGTGAGTTTCGCTCTCACTTCTGAAGATGCTGCACTCACAGATGATTGTGGCGTCGCATTGCCAATCAGTTGGGATGTAGGAATATTTTTGTCCGATACGTTTGCAAGTAACTCCACAAATAAATCACGCGTCAGCTTTTCTCTAGATGTCCACAACAATGTGAGCGGTTGCCCAGACGTAGGGGCATTGCTGGCGACGACGATTCCAGTTTGTGTGGGCCAGACCATGAGCGGCTTGCCATAGATGTCTTTGCCAAATTTTGAGTTTGGAATTTGATCTAGTCGCGCCACACCTTCGAAGTGTTTGCCAAGATATTCCTGCATGTGTGCGAATGAGCCATTCTGGAATTCGACCTTGATGTGTTGTAGTTCGCCTTTGTGGAACCAAAACACGATCATTCTTGCGGGGATGTTGTCGTAGGCGCTTTTGATAAGACCCCAGCAGTTGTAGTCGTCATCTTTGGAAACTTGTTCTTCAGGGCGCAAATTGCCATAACAATGCAGGTCATATCCACGTCGCCTGTATTCGGCGATCCACTCATCTTGCTTGGCGCTTTTCATTTGGTTCGGGGGCAAATCGAAATTGGGAGCGAAGGGTCGCTTGATCGCATCCTGTAACTCATATTGCATATTGCCCGGCATGACCAAGTACAACGCCCCACCCAATGCTATGAGCGCTAAGGAGGTGAACACACCTTTACGCAGCAAACTGGATTTAGGTACGGTGATATTTTTCTGCTCTTCAGACTGTGCGTCGTCGTTTATGTCTGATGCTGAAACGAATTTAGCGGTATCTGCTTTCGCACCACCGAGCTGCCCAGTCGGTGTATCTGAGAATACATATTTCCCTTTTATTTTTTGGGGGGCGATGAACAAAAAGTCAGGGAATATCTTTCGTTGTAAGTACCAAACAAATGCCAGTATCCCTAGCCCGACCACTATGCCAATTGATGTTGCGATTGGGCTGTCCGATATTCCAGTGAATTGTTTTGGAAGTTGAACGACAGAAAGCAAGATGTACGCGTTGTAGGCCCCTACATAGTTTTTGTAGAAACCCCATGCGAACAAGAGTGGAATTGAAGCGATGAGCACAGCGAACACCCATTGGGCAGTCGGGCCTATCTTTGCGCCAATAAAATATCCCATGAAGAACGCGATGAGCGCCTGAACGAACATCAGCGTGACAAGTGTGCTGACCTTGCCCGCATATTCTTCTGTCAGACGTGGAGATGCGTAGGCTGCGATGAAATAGGCGAGTTGATTATCCTTAACCCCTTGCCCCGAAAGTTGTGCGAACACCTCCGACTTGGCGACACCGGACGCTAAGAGTTCATTGACCTTGTTCTTAACTTCTTTTTTGTTCATCTGGTTATAAATGGATTGATCACGCATTTCGATAAATATGATCCACTCCCTATCAACTAAGCATGTTGGATAACCGCGAGTTGATCGCGCCACGAATCACTGCCACCGCATCGTTCGCACGGTTGGTATGGTTTGTACCGTTAAAGTCAAAAGCGCCCGTTGAGACAGGCGGTTGTGCGTCGTAAAAGACGCCATTGCCAGTGGCGAGTATGCCTGCAGTGGTAAGGGTGCCGAAGATGAAAATGTCTTCAACAAATTTGGCTTGCGCTTCTGCATTGAAATCGACCCAGTCCATTCGTCCGTTGGCGATGTCAGATTCCCAACTGTAGTGATTTTGGATGAACCATTGAGCGCCGATGGCATCACCAGCGTAGCGCGATCCAAGGTGTTGGTATTGCCAGACATGCAGGCTTTCATGCACAAGGGTGTGTGCAACGTTGGACTTCAGATAGATGGTGTTGCCCAAGGTGAACGAGCGGTTGTTGATGCCGAATACGCCATAGCGTCCTTCGACGATCCTGATGTTGTAGAGCGCGAGTGATTCTCGATAGACTCGACGCAACAGTTCCATCTCGACTTTGGTCAAAGGTCGCTCTTTGTTCTGCAGTCCGAAAGTGGTTTGAAAGACTGCGATGATCTCGCCGCCCACGACGACGATTGCACCTGCGATTCCTGAAGCGATATCGACGAGTCCTTCGAAGATCAAGCTAGGATCCAATCCGAGTATCCCTCCCACGAGTTTGATGGTTCCGCCAAGGACGGCACCGACTATCGAGCCAACAGCCTTGATACCGGCCGCAACAAGGTCGCACGCACCCGCGACGACTCCGCCGACCCAGCGCAATACTCCGCCAATCAAGCCGCCCACGACGGGGACGTTGCTGACCGCATCGGCAAGTGCATCGAGCCCATCGTTGATCACATTGCCTACTGTTTCAACCACGTCAGAGACCGCATCAGTCACGACGGTCACGGCGGCCTCCACTGCATTACCTACCGCGCTAACTACATCGCTCCACCAGCTCATTGCCATTCCTTTCAGATATGTAAACCAATTTATTTACAACCATCAGGAGCAGTCGAAATGAATTATTTTCATTTCAACGCTCCCTCCCCGCTTCCTGAAACGCTTTCATCACGGGTGACAACAGATATTCAATGATGGTTCGTGTGCCCAGATGTATCTCTGCCGTGACCTGCATGCCCGGACTCAAGGTGTGTTTGATGCCGTCGACGATGAGCTCTTGTGCTTTAAGGTCCACCAGTGCGCGGTAGGAATACGGTTGTCCGTTCGGTGATTTGGCTGTGGGTGGTGCAGATGAGCCTGCACCTTGTTGGGTGTTGTCGGTGGCATCAGCAGAAAGATGCGCGACTTGTCCATCGACCATGCCGTATTTCTGGAACTGGTAGGAGGCGAATTTGATCTTGGTGGAATCACCTTGATGGATGAAGCCGACGTCTTCGTTGGAGACCCAGACTTCTGCTCTAAGAATTTCGTCCTTGGGGACTAAGGTCATCAAGATGGTGCCGGGGCTGATGACGGTGCCGATGGTATGGGTGGCGACATCTTTGATGATTCCGTCCTGCGGGGCTTTGAGTTCGAGTAGGCCGTTGCGGTATTCCTGTTTGGTGACTTCGGCTTGGGTCTTGTCTAGTTTGTCGCTGATGTCGGCACGTTCGGCTTGCAGGCGTTGGCGGTAGTCGGCGCTGATCTGTTCGAGTTTGCGGCCGGATGAGGTGAGCGTCGCCTTTGCAGAGGCGATGATGTGTTCTTGGGTCTTGAGGTCTTGTTCTTTTTCGATATGTTCGCGCTCTTTGTCGGTGGCTTGCAGTTTGCTGACGTAGCCATCTTTGGCGAGCTCACCAAAGGCTTTGGCTTGGTCGCGGTAGTGCGGCAAAACT
>JARCRR010000074.1 GCA_029850565.1 Gallionella sp.
CATGTAGTCCGGCATCAAGTGGCGACGGTTGGATGTTGCATAGATGAGCAGGTTGTCGGAGAAGGCCACCAGATCACCATCCAGAGCGGCCTTGAGCGACTGGTAACCCGGCTCGTCGGCATTAAAGGAGAGGTCGTCGCAATACAGGATGAAGCGCTCGACGCGCCCCTGCACCAAACCAACGATGTGCGATAGATCGATCAAGCCCTGCTTGTCGATCTGGATCAAGCGCAGACCCTGCGGCGCATATTCGTTCAACAAGGCTTTGACCAGAGATGACTTGCCCGTGCCGCGTGCGCCGGAAAGCAGCACATTGTTTGCGGTGCCGCCGCACACGAATTGCCGCGTGTTCTGCTGTATGCGTAGTTTCTGATCGTCGATGCCGAGCAGATCGGTGAGCGCGATGCGCTGGAAGTTTGGAACGGGATGCAGGGTGCGTTGCTGATGATCCCAACGGAAAGCGGCGGCAGCTTGCCAATCGGGCGCTGGCGGCTGCGCGCCGGGCAGAAAGTGTTCCAGACGGGAGAGCAAACCTTCGGCACGGGTGAGGAATTTATCCAGCTTATCCATAAAACCTCTTCGTCCTCTCCCGTGCGGGAGGTGTAAATCAACTTCTGTAGCTGGCGTTGATTTTCACGTAGTCGTAAGAAAAATCGCACGTCCACAGCGTGGCGTTCACCGCACCGCGATTCAGCACCACGCGGATGGTGATGTCGCTCTGCTGCATCACGCGCTGGCCGTCTGCTTCCTGATAGCTCGCGGCGCGACCGCCGTTCTCGGCCACCAGCACATCATCGAGATACAGTTTCAGCGTCTCAACGTTGAGGTCGGCAACGCCGGCGTAACCGATGGCAGCAAGGATGCGCCCGAGGTTGGGATCGGAAGCGAAGAAGGCGGTCTTAACTAAAGGAGAATGCGCGATAGCGTAGCCGATCTTCTTGCACTCGGTTTCATCTTTGCCACCTTCGACCTTGATGGTGATGAACTTGGTCGCGCCCTCACCGTCACGCACGATGGCTTGCGCCAAGGCGGTGGCGACTTCGGTGACCACAGCTTGCAAAACGGTGCGGTTCGCAACATCAATGACAACGCCGCTCTTGCCGGTGGCAATCAACATCAATGCATCATTGGTGGACGTATCGCCATCGACAGTGATGCAGTTGAACGAACGGTTGGCGGCTTCGCTCACCATCTGTTGCAACAGCGGTTGCGCTATGGCCGCATCGGTGGCGATGTAGCCCAGCATGGTCGCCATGTTGGGGTGGATCATGCCGGAGCCTTTGGACATGCCGGTGACGGTGACAGTCTTGCCATTGACCAGCACTTGGCGCGATACCGCTTTTGCAACGATGTCGGTCGTCATGATGGCTTGCGACGCATTGAACCAGTTATCGGCCTTCAGATCAGCAATAGCTTGTGGCATACCTGCGATGATCTTATCTACAGGGAGTGGCTCCATGATGACGCCCGTAGAATAGGGCAACACTTGCTCGGGCATGCACCCCAATAGCTTAGCCAGATCGACACAGGTATGGCGAGCCGCCGCCATGCCTTGCTCGCCCGTCCCCGCGTTCGCATTACCGGTATTGACCAACAAGGCACGGATTTCGTTACCTGATGCAAGATGGTTCTTGGCTAGCGTGACGGGCGCAGCACAGAATCGATTGGTGGTGAACACCCCTGCAACGGTCGCCCCCTGATCAAGTTTGATGACCAAGAGGTCCTTGCGATCCGCACGCTTGATGCCCGCTTCCGCGATACCCAAAGTAACGCCCGCAACGGGCAATAAAGAACCCGCAACGGGCGCAGAGAGATTGACCGGCATATTTAGAACCGTCCGCCAGTCTTATAGAGGTAGTTTGTCATCTCGACAGACTGTGCATTCATACGACGCACGATGCCATGTGTGTGGCGCACGATGCCGCGCATCACATAGTAGATGATGGCTGGTTGAGAATTCAGCAGTGATTCGAATTTGCAACGTTCCAGCAACAACACTTTGCAATCGGTCTTGGCCACGATAGTCGCGCTGATCTGCGAAACGTTGCCCCCGACAAAGGTGATGATACCTGCCAGATCACCGGGCTGTAGCAGATGTAGCGTGGCCTGCTCGCTACCGATGGTGGCAGTAGCTTCCACCTCTCCACTTGCCAGCACGATTAAGGCATTTTTAAAACGCTCTTCGCCTGGGCGTAGTAAGGCTTGTCCCGCCTTGAAATCCATGACTTCAAACAACTCGCCAAGTGATTCGATCTCGGCATCGCGCAACTCTTCGGTCAAAGTAGAGCTATGTAGGGTCTGCAATATAAGGTCATCCGTTGGCATGCTTTTCTCCTAGTGAAATCGTTACGTTTAATTCAACTTACCATGACACTGCTTGTATTTCTTTCCCGAACCACAGGGACAAGGATCGTTGCGTCCGACTTTCTCGCCTGTGCGTACAAAAGGCTTGTGTTCCTCACCTTGCTGTACAGGTTGCGCCAACGCCTCTTCATAGTCTGCATGATGATACTGCACATTTTCCGGTGCATGGGGCGCTTCAGCCGCCACCACGTCCGCCTCGCTACGGATCTGTACGTTCATCAAGGTCTGTGTTACATCGCGCTTGATCGACTCCAGCATATTCGCGAACAACTCGAACGCCTCGCGCTTGTATTCCTGCTTGGGGTTTTTCTGCGCATAACCGCGCAGATGGATACCTTGGCGCAAATGATCCAAGGCAGCCAGATGCTCACGCCAATGCTGATCCAAAGTCTGCAACATGACGATGCGCTCATAACCGTGCATCACCTCGCCGCCGACCTGCGCCACCTTTGCCTGATACTGTTGCTGTGCCGCCTCGACGATGCGTTGCAACAATCCGGCTTGATCCAACTGCTTGTCCCCCTCCATCCACTGCACCAATGGCAGATGCACTTGGAATTCGGCAGCCAGTGCCTTTTCCAACCCCGCGACATCCCACTGCTCCTCCATACTGCCGTGTGGCAGATACTCGGCGAACAGATCATTGAGTACTCCCTCACGCATCGCATCGATGGTCTCGCTAATGTCGGTACTTTCCAGCAGTTCGGCGCGCTGTTGGTAGATGACCTTGCGCTGATCGTTAGCTACATCGTCATATTCCAATATCTGCTTGCGCATATCGAAGTTGCGTGCCTCGACTTTGCGCTGCGCGTTCTCGATGGCACGTGTCACCCAAGTGTGCTCGATGGCCTCGCCTTCGGGCAGCTTGAACTTGTTCATGATTGCCGCAACGCGATCCGACGCGAAGATACGCAACAACGGGTCTTCCAGCGATAGATAGAAACGGCTGGAACCGGGATCGCCCTGACGACCGGAACGTCCACGCAACTGATTGTCCACACGGCGTGATTCGTGGCGCTCGGTACCGATGATGTGCAGACCGCCACTGGCGACTACCTGTTCGTGTACAGGCTGCCATTCGGCTCGCAGTTGCGCGACGCGTTGCTCACGGGTAGCCACATCCAGACTTTCGTCCATACGCACCAATTCGATTGGCTTCTCGACGTTCCCGCCCAACACAATGTCCGTACCGCGACCCGCCATGTTGGTGGCGATCGTGATCATCTTGGGGCTACCAGCCTGCGCCACAATCTCCGCCTCGCGTGCATGTTGTTTCGCGTTCAACACCTGATGCGGCAGCTTCGCTTTTTCCAACAAACTGGAAAGCAACTCAGAAGTCTCGATGGAAGTCGTGCCCACCAACACGGGCTGGCCGCGCTCGTAACAATCACGCACATCGGCGATGACAGCCGTGTATTTTTCCTGCGCACTCAGGAAGACCTTGTCCATCATGTCTTTGCGCACTGTGGGACGATGCGGCGGAATGATGACCGTCTCAAGGTTGTAGATGGATTGGAATTCGAACGCTTCCGTATCCGCCGTACCGGTCATACCGGACAGTCTGTTATACATGCGGAAATAGTTCTGGAAAGTGATCGATGCCAGCGTCTGATTCTCTTTCTGGATCGCCACGCCTTCTTTGGCTTCGACTGCTTGGTGCAGACCATCCGACCAGCGGCGTCCCGCCATCAGTCGTCCGGTGAATTCATCCACGATGACCACTTCATCGTTCTGAATCACATAATGTTGATCCAGATGGAACAGATTGTGCGCGCGCAAAGCGGCATACAGATGGTGAATCAAAGTGATATTGGCGGGATCGTACAGGCTGCCTCCGACCGGTAACAAGCCCGCTTGCGCCAGCAATCGCTCGGCATGCTCGTGCCCGATCTCGCTCAACAATATCTGATGGTTCTTCTCGTCGACATGGTAATCGCCGGGCGCCGTCTCGTCTGCCTGGCGCACCAGATTAGGCGCCAGTTTATTCATTTGCGTATAGATGTCGAGGTTGTCTTCCGCCTGACCCGAGATGATGAGCGGTGTGCGCGCCTCATCGATCAGGATGGAGTCCACCTCATCCACTACCGCGAAATTCAATCCGCGCTGGAAACGCTCGTCCGCCTGCGCCGCCATGTTGTCGCGCAGGTAGTCGAAACCGAATTCATTATTGGTGCCGTAGGTGATGTCTGCCGCATACGCCGACTGTTTCTCGGCATGCTCCATACTGGTCAAAATGACGCCGACCGACAAGCCGAGGAAGCGATATAGACGCCCCATCCATTCTGCATCGCGCGCAGCCAGATAATCGTTCACCGTCACCACATGCACGCCTTTACCCGACAGTGCATTCAGATAAGCGGGCAAGGTCGCCATCAGCGTCTTGCCTTCACCGGTGCGCATCTCGGCGATCTTGCCGTAATGCAGCACCATACCGCCGATCAGTTGCACATCGAAGTGGCGCATCTGCAAAGATCGCCTTCCACCCTCTCGAACCACGGCAAACGCTTCTGGCAAGATATCGTCGAGTGACGTGCCATTCTGCACACGCTGCTTGAATTCCTTCGTCTTAGCGCGCAAGGCATCATCGGATAGCGCCGCCATCTCCGCTTCAAGCGCGTTGATGCGCGTGACAGTTTGACGATACTGCTTGAGCAAGCGGTCGTTACGGCTACCGAATACGGATTTCAACAATTTGGAGATCATGCTGTGATTTTCTTATACGACTGTTACGAACAAATAAAAAAGGGTGAGGCTCACACCTCACCCCGCTATGAACTGGAACGCACTAACTGGCTGCTTTTTGCAGGAAGCGTACCGGATTCTGCGCGGTGCCTTTGTATCTCACTTCAAAATGCAGGTGGTTACCAGTAGATCGACCCGTGCTACCCACTTTGGCGATCTCATGACCACGTCTGACCACGTCACCGACCTTCACCAGCAACCTGGAAGCATGTGCGTAACGCGTAACGACATCATTCCCGTGATCTATCTCAATCATATTACCATACTGAGGATGTGTATCCGCGAACACCACCACGCCGCCTGCGGAAGCATAGATCGAGGTACCTTCCGGGACCATGTAATCCACACCCTCGTGCATCGCATTGTGCCCGGTGAAGGGGTCGATTCTCCAGCCGAAATTGGAGGAATACCAAGCAGAGGTGATCGGCGCGACCGAGGGCAACATCTTTTTATCCAAACGATCTTGCTGCAACAAAGTCTCCAGTGCGACCAGTTTATCGCTACGGTCACTCAGCAGATCGCTCAATCCTGCCATCTGCTTCTCCATCGACTCCAACGAGATTTCCTGTTGTGGCGAAACGGGAATATAAGGGCCGCCCTGCGCAGGCAATTGACCGAAAGAGAATTCTTGCGGCTTCATGCCGGTCAGCTTGGCAAGACGTGCGCCCAATCCATCCAGTCGTTGCAACTGCGCTTGCATCTGTCCCAGGCGCATCGCCATCGCATCCAAACTCTTGCGCAGATAGGCCTGCTGCTTTTGCTGTTCCGCCTCTTGCGCGCTTGCCAACCAAACACGTAGCTCGTTGCTAACCGCGCCCGGTTGAAAACGAACAATGGCATACTGGACCGTCAGGACAGCGGCTAGAAACAGGCCCATGGCCAGAACAGCCGCCGCAGCCAAGTGCGTCCCCGTCAGCGTGATACTGCGCGCTTTTGCAAAACGATTCGAAACTAGAATAATATTCACGCGGATACTCCTTTTAACGTGACCACCAAACTACCGTGCCCCATCGACTGAACGCTTTCTTGGATTCCAACCAAGACCTGAGACGACTATCTCAGCGTGTCGATCGGATCGCCGCGTTTCAGCGTCACTACCAACAACTCGTGCCCGCCTCTTTGTCACGATCCAGCCATGTGATGCAGATGGACGGTCAAACACTGATTCTCGCGGCAGACAACGGAGCGGTCGCTGCCAAATTGCGCCAAATCAGTAGCGAACTGATTTCCTCATTTTTAACAAGGGGATGCGAGGTTACTGGAATTCAAATCAGGGTGCAAGTCCGAATCAAACCCCAAATTCTGACATCCCCCGCCAGGAAAGTCGGGCAAAACGGAAAAAGGGCTTTGGAAGAACTGGCTGGTGAGCTTGCAGACAGCCCACTCAAAAGCGCATTGAAACGCCTTGCTCGGCGCAGTTAGAGCAGCACCCGCCAAGCAACCAGACCGAATCGCTCCAACAAGTAGAGCGCTCCGAACACCAACAGCGCAAAGACGATGAACCGCACCACCTGCCAAGCAAAGCGCAAATATCGTTGGTCACGCGTGAAGATGTAAGCCCCAAAGGACGCTACGATGAGTAGCGCCGAAAATAAGACCGCCAGACGGATGAGCACGATATTCTCGGGCTAGGCTGTTTGCAGTTGCAGGCGCAGGAAATCCGGCGCCTCCTCGGCCTTGTCGAAAGTGACGAACTCCCAAGCCGACTCGTCTGCCAGCAAAGCGCGGCACAAAGCATTGTTCAAAGCATGGCCGGATTTGTAGCCCGAGAAAGCACCGATCAATGGGTGTCCCAACAGATACAGATCGCCGATGGCATCCAGCACCTTGTGTTTGACGAACTCATCGTCGAAACGCAGGCCATCAGGATTGATGACTCGGTATTCGTCCATCACGATGGCATTGTCGAGGTTACCGCCCAACGCCAATCCCTGCGCACGCATGTTCTCAACATCCTGCATGAAACCGAAGGTACGTGCACGGCTGACTTCTTTTATATAGGAGTTCTCTCCCAGATCGACCGTCACGTTTTGCTTGGTATTGGCGAACACCGGGTGGGCGAAATTGATGGTGAAGTTCAGTTTATAACCGTTGTAAGGTTCGAAGCGCACCCACTTGTCCCCTTCTTTCACCTCCACGGTCTTTTTGATGCGCATGAACTTCTTGGCTGCCGTTTGCTCGACCAAACCCGCCGATTGCAGCAAGAAGATGAATGTTCCTGCGCTGCCATCCATGATGGGCAATTCAGGACTGGTCAACTCGACGATGGCATTATCGATACCCAAACCAGCCAGCGCCGACATCAGGTGTTCGACCGTCGCCACACGGGTTCCATGTGCCTCCAGACAAGTGGACAATCGTGTGTCGTGTACGGCATGCGCTTCGGCACGGATGTCGACTGGGTGAGCCAAATCAACGCGACGGAACACGATGCCGCTATCCACAGCGGCTGGACGCAAAGTCAGATAGACCTTCTCGCCCGTATGCAGACCGACGCCCGTCGCCTGCACCATCGTCTTCAATGTACGTTGTTTGACCATATCCGTTCCGCCCGATGAAATACGCTCGAAGTTTAGCACAGGCTGAGGTTGCCCCTCAGCCACGACACTCCCACTCCGGACGAGGTCAGTCAGCCTGTTTACGCAGGAACGATGGGATATCAAGCGTATCCACGCCAGACTGTCTCATCGCCTCCACAGCCTCACGATGACGACCAGTACGGATCACGGCTGGCATATCCAACTCGCTGTAGTCGATGATAGGTGCATCGTGTGTACCCGTACGCAATTGCTGTTGAGGCACGAGGACTGGCTTGGGTTGCTGTTTGCGCACCACAGAACCCAGACCCGTTGCCACGATGGTGACGCGCATCTCGTCGCCCATGTCTTCATCGAACACGGAACCGACGATGACGGTCGCTTCCGAGGCCGCGAACTGGAAGCAGTTCATCACTTCATGCAACTCTTCCAAGGTCAGGTTGCTGCTGGAAGTGATGTTGACCAACACACCACGCGCACCCGACAGATCGATGTCTTCCAACAAGGGGCTGGCGATGGCTTGCTCAGCGGCACGTTGTGCGCGACCTTCGCCGGAGGCGGAAGCTGCGCCCATCATCGCCATGCCGTTCTCGGACATCAGCGTGCACACATCGGCGAAGTCCACGTTCACCATGCCGGGTACGTTGATAACCTCGGCGATACCTGCCACCGCACCCTGCAACACACCGTTCGCCGCTTTGAAGGCTTCAGGCAATGTAGTCTTGCCACCCAGCACTTCCATCAACTTCGCGTTAGGCACGATGATGAGAGAATCGACGTTGGCGGCCAACTCCTCGATACCTTGTTGCGCCAGCGTCATACGCTTGCCTTCGAACACGAACGGCTTGGTGACAACGGCAACGGTGAGGATGCCCATCTCCTTGGCCACTTGCGCCACGATAGGAGCCGCCCCTGTTCCTGTGCCGCCGCCCATGCCCGCGGTGATGAACACCATGTTCGCGCCACGGATCATATCGGCGATGCGCTCGCGGTCTTCTTCAGCAGCCGCTTGACCGACCGCCGGTTTGGCACCTGCGCCCAAACCTTTGGTCAATGCCGCACCGATCTGCAACTGGATGCAAGCCTTGCTGCGTTTGAGCGCTTGCGCATCGGTATTGATCGCGATGAATTCGACACCTTGCACGCCTTGCTCGATCATGTGATCGATCGCATTACCGCCGCAACCGCCCACGCCTATCACCTTGATCACTGCCCCTTCAGGTTGTGCATCTAAGAGTTCGAAAGCCATCATTTTCTCCTTAAGTTAAAGTCAAATACGAAATACAAAATTTCAAAACATTGCGATCAAAAATTCCCCTTGAACCAATCCTTCATCTTTTCCAGCACATCTTTGAACGAACCCGAATTCACGCGTGATACCTCATCCCTTTGATGACGCTCCAAGCCATACACCAACAGCCCTACTCCCGTTGCATAGCGCGGCGTCTTCACCACCGCTGACAAACCGCCGATGTTGCGCGGCAACCCAAGTCTGACCGGCAGGTGGAATATCTCTTCGCCCAACTCCACCATGCCCTGCATCGCACTGCTGCCGCCGGTGATGACGATGCCGGAAGACAACAAGTCTTCGTAACCGCTGCGGCGCAACTCGGTCTGCACCAGCGAATAAAGCTCTTCGATGCGCGGCTCGATCACCTCTGCCAGCGTCTGGCGCGACAGCATGCGCGAGCTGCGCTCACCCACACCCGGCACTTCGATAGGCGCATCGTTCGCCAACTGCCGCAATGCGCAGCCATATTTGATCTTGATGTCTTCCGCATCCTTGGTCGGTGTACGCAAAGCCATCGCGATGTCGTTGGTGATCTGGTCACCCGCGATGGGGATGACCGCCGTATGACGGATCGCCCCACCGGTGAAGATCGCCACATCGGTGGTGCCGCCACCGATATCGATCAGGCACACACCCAACTCTTTTTCGTCATCCGCCAGCACCGCCTTGCTCGACGCCAGCGGTTGTAGGATCATCTCGTTCACTTCCAAACCGCAGCGGTGGATGCACTTCAAGATGTTCTGTACGGCAGAGACCGCTCCGGTGACGATGTGTATCTCCACTTCCAGTCGCATACCGCTCATACCCAGCGGCTTCTTGATGCCCTCCTGCCCGTCGATGCTGAACTCCTGCTCCAGAATATGCAGAATCTGCTGGTCGCCCGGCAGGCTGATCGAACTCGCCGTCTCGATCGCACGCACGATATCGGTGTGTGCGACTTCTTTTTCTTTGATCTTGATCATGCCGTGCGCGTTCGAACTGCGGATGTGACCGCCGGCGATGCCGGTATACACCGTGTGAATCTTGCAATCCGCCATCAACTCCGCTTCTTGCAGGGCTTGTTGGATGGCGCCGACCGTGGCATCGATGTTCACCACCATGCCCTTCTTCATGCCGGACGATTCGGTCATGCCCGCACCGATCACCTCCAGCTTTCCTTCGGCAGTCACCTCGGCCACGATGCACGCGATCTTCGACGTACCGATGTCCAAGCCAACGATCAGATTCTTACTTTCTTTGCTCATGACTTCCCCTAATACTCAAACTTCACTGCCTGGCATATATGCCGAGAACCCGTTGCGATAGCGCAGATCCACTCGGCGCACCGTCTGTGCACTGACGGCCAGGCTGTACGGATAAACCTTCACGAAACGCGCCAAACGCGCTTGCATCTCTTCACGCCCCAACTCCAGCACCATGCCGCCATCCAACTTCACCTGCCACGCAAAGCGCGGCGACAGGCTGATCTGTCTGATCTGTTGCCGCATCGGCAATAACACCTCGTTCAATTCGCCATACAACTTGGTGACTTGCATCACCGTGTCGGGCTGTCCGATGAAATCCGGCAACATCTCATCCGTCTGTGCCACGAACATCTCTCCGTGCGTGTTCACCAATGCCGTCTTGTTCCATCGTGCCAGCGCCACGTGTTCTTCCACGTCCACTTGCAATCCCCACGGAAACTTGCGTCGCACACTCACCTTACGCACCCATGGCAAGGCCTCGAATCCTTGACGCGCACGCCCCAGATCGACCGTGAAGAAATTCCCGCTCACCTGCTCGTGTACCACTTTTTGCAACTGCTCTTCCGAGACACGTTGCGGTGCCGCGACCAGCTCCACCGTGTTCAAGGGGAACACCGGCAACCGCAACACATAACGCGCCGCACCCGCCAACACCAGCAGCACGCTCACACCAAACAGCAGATTGGCGATGAAGCGCAAAAGTCGGTGGTTATCCCACATGGGCTTCCTCTAAGATATTCAGCACTAGCTGCTCAAAGCTCATTCCCGCCTGCCGCGCGCCCATCGGCACTAGGCTATGGTCGGTCATGCCGGGCAAGGTGTTCATCTCCAAGAAATACGGCTTTCCGCTTTTATCAATAATCAGATCGACGCGCCCCCAGCCGCGGCATCCCAATACACGGAAGGAACGCAGCACGATGTCGGCCAATTGCTTTTCCATTGCGTCCGGCAACCCGGGGCAGATATAGCGCGTGTCGTCAGCCAGATATTTCGCGTCGTAGTCGTAGAATTCATGCGGTGTTTCGATGCGTATCGATGGCAACACGGCGCCGTTCACGATGGGGAACTGCACTTCCTGCCCATCCACAAATCTTTCCACCAGCACCAAGCTGTCGTAACGCGCCGCCAAAGCGTAAGCCGCTTGCAAATCTTCGACTCGCTTCACTTTGCTGATGCCCACGCTCGATCCTTCGTTGGCGGGCTTCACGAACAGCGGCAAACCGAGACGTTGCACCACCGCATTCCAATCGCTGTCCGCCGTGAGCAATTCAAAATCGGGAATCGGCAAACCCGCCGCTTGCCAGATCATCTTGGTGCGCCACTTATCCATCGCCAAGGCCGAAGCCATCACACCGCTGCCGGTATAGGGAATGCCCATCAATTCCAGTGCTCCCTGCACCGTGCCATCCTCGCCGTAACGCCCGTGCAAGATAATGAACACGCGGTCGAATTTTTCTTTTTTCAATTCGGACAAATCGCGCTGCGACGGATCGAAGGCGTGCGCATCCACACCGCTTCTTTGCAGTGCGGCCAATACTGCCGTACCGCTCTTCAATGACACTTCGCGCTCTGCCGAGCGACCACCGAACAACACAGCCACCTTGCCAAAGGATTGAGGATTGAGGATTGAGGATTTTGTAGTCGCCGCGCTCATTTCTTTTCACCCATAATTTTTACTTCGGGATGCAACTCGACACCTGTCTGTTGCAACACCGTCGCCTGCACTTCGTTAATCAAATTTTCAATATCCGTCGCCGTCGCTTCACCGATGTTCACGATGAAGTTGGCATGCTTTTCCGACACCTGGGCACCCCCGATGGTCCTGCCCTTCAGTCCGCAACTTTCGATCAACTTGGCCGCATGCATGCCTTCGGGGTTGCGGAACACCGAACCAGAGTTGGGCAATTGCAAAGGCTGGCTCGCACTACGCTTCTCCATCAGCGCCTTGATGTCCTGGCGCGCCACTTCCACATCACCCGACTCCAACTTCAGCCATGCGCCGACGAAGAACTCCTCGTTCGCATCGCGCAAGGCCACGTGGCGATATCCGATGTCGTATTCTTGCGGCGCGCGTTCCAGCAATTCGCCGCGTCGCGTCAGCACTTGCACACGCTCCACCTTCTGCCAGGTCTCGCTGCCGTAACAACCCGCATTCATCGCCAACATGCCGCCCATCGTTCCGGGAATGCCGACGAAGAACTCCGCGCCGCACAGATTGTTGCTCGCGGCAAAGCGCGCCAGCTTGGCACCCGGCACCCCTGCTTGGACGTAAATGAGCTCGCCCTCCATGCGCAACTCGGCCAGCGCACCCAACATCAGCAACACCGTGCCGCGATAACCGCCGTCGCGCACCAACAGATTGCTACCCAGACCGACCGCCATCAGCGGTTCATTCAAAGGCAGTCGCTGCAAGAAGCACTGCAAGTCTGCAAGGTCTGCTGGTTGGTACATCCGCTTGGCGACACCGCCCGCACGCCAACTGGTATGGCGGCGCATATCCACATCAAGGCTCAACTCGCCTCGAAGTGTTTGCGCTGTGAACTGTGTCGGTTCGCTCATATTCATTTTTGCGCCAGCTTTGTCACCTGATTCGGCACACCGCCGATGCTGCCCGCGCCCATGGTCAGCACCACATCGCCATCGCGCGCCATCTGCATGATGGTCTGCGGCATATCGGCGATGTTCTCCACGAACACGGCTTCGTTCTGTCCTGCCACACGCAAGGCATGCATCAGTGCACGGCCGTCTGCGGCGACAATGGGTTGCTCGCCTGCCGCATAGATCTCGGCAAGTGCCAGCGCATCCACGCCGCTCAACACCTTCACGAAGTCTTCGAACAGATCGCGTGTGCGGGTGAAGCGATGCGGCTGGAAGGCCAACAGCAAACGTCGTCCGGGGAAGGCACCACGCGCTGCCGACAAGGTGGCTTTCATCTCCACAGGGTGATGCCCGTAATCGTCGATGAGCGTGAACGAGCCGCCGGACGCCAGCGGTATCTCGCCGTAGCGTTGCATGCGGCGTCCCACGCCTTCGAATTCCGCCAAACCTGCGACGATGGCTTCTTCCGACACACCTACTTCCAAGGCCACCGCGATGGCGGCCAACGAGTTCAACACGTTATGCAAACCGGCCAGATTGAGCGTGACGTCCAGATCGACAGGCACGGTGTTGTGGCGGCACAGCGCGGTGAAGCGCATCTTGCCGCCTTCGTGGCGCACGTTCACCGCACGGATCTGCGCACCTTCGCTGAAGCCGTAGGTCGTGATGGGTTTGCTGATACGCGGCAGGATGTCGCGCACGTTCTCGTCGTCCACGCACAACATGGCACGACCGTAGAACGGCAGGCGTTCGACAAAATCGACGAAGGCCTGCTTCAATTTGTTGAAGTCGTGGCCATAGGTCTCCATATGGTCGGCATCGATGTTGGTGACCACTGCGAGGATGGGGGTGAGATAGAGGAACGAAGCATCGGACTCGTCTGCTTCCGCCACGATGAACTCACCTGTGCCCAGACGCGCATTCGCGCCGCTGCTATTGAGTCGGCCGCCGATGACAAAGGTCGGGTCGTAACCGCCTTTCGCCAATACGCTGGTCACCAGCGAAGTGGTCGTGGTCTTGCCGTGTGTACCCGCCACGGCTATGCCCTGACGCAGGCGCATCAACTCCGCCAACATCACCGCACGCGGCACAATGGGGATGCGACGCTCGCGTGCCGCGACTACTTCCGGGTTGTCTGATTTCACCGCGGTCGAAGTCACCACCGCATCGGCATCTTGCAGATTGTTGCTGTTATGACCGTAGTGGATGGTCGCACCCAAACCTTGCAAGCGTTGCGTCACACCGCTCTCTGCCAAGTCGGAGCCGCTCACTTGGAAGCCCAGATTGAGCAACACCTCGGCAATACCGTTCATGCCGGAGCCGCCGATACCGACGAAGTGAATGTGTTTGATCTTATGTTTCATGGTTGTCCTATCCCGCTAACGCCACACAAATTTGCGCCACTTGTTGTGTCGCATCCGGTTTTGCCAAAGCACGAGCCGCTATCGCCATCGCTTTCAATTTCTCTCTGCCCAACTCGCGCAACAGTTGCGCCAACTTCTCCGCGTTCAACTCCGTTTGCGGCAACAACACCGCTGCGCCCTTCTCGCTCAGAAAACGCGCGTTGCCGGTCTGGTGATCGTCCACCGCGAACGGGAACGGAACGAGAATGCTTGCCACACCGGCCGCCGCCAACTCGGCGATAGTCAGAGCGCCTGCGCGGCAGATCACCACATCGGCATTCGCATACTGGTTAGCCATGTCGTCGAGGAAGGGGCGGATGTCCGCTTTCGTGTCCGACTGTTCATACAACTTCTGCACTATCTCGAAATGTTTCTTGCCGGTCTGGTGCAAGACGTTTGGACGCTCTGCCTCACTCATCAGCGCCAGCGCTTTCGGCAACGCTTCGTTCAACGCCTGCGCCCCGAGACTGCCCCCCACCACCAGCACGTTCAACTTACCGCTGCGACCTGCAAAACGCGTTTGCGGCTCAGCCACGTCAGCGATGTCGGCTCGTACCGGATTGCCGCACCATTGCGTATTCTTGAGCACATCAGGAAAGCCGCTCAACACGCGAGTCGATAACTTCGCCAGCACCTTGTTGCTCATACCAGCGATGGAGTTCTGTTCATGGATGACCAATGGACGGCGCAAGATCGCCGCCATTAACCCGCCCGGCATGGTGATGTAACCGCCCATGCCCAACACCACATCGGGACGATGGCGAAAAATGGCATCCGCGCTCTGACTTAATGCACGTAGCAAAGTGAACGGCAAAGTGAGCAAGCGCACGAATCCCTTGCCACGCACACCGCTGAAATTCACCCATGCAACGGGGTAGCCATGTTTGGGCACCAGCTCCGCTTCCATGCTGTTGGGCGCACCCAACCACACCACGTTCCAACCTTGAGCACGTAGCGCA
>JARCRR010000075.1 GCA_029850565.1 Gallionella sp.
TCTCCCACGTCTGGCTGGTAGCCGAGATTCCCGAACAGCAAGCCGGACTAATCCACACCGGTGACATCAGTGAAGCCGAGGTGTCCGCCCTAGAAGAGCAGCGCATCAAGGGCAAGTTGATCTTCGTGTCCGACACGGTGAAGCCCGACACCCGCACGGTCACCGCCCGCATGGACGTTGAGAATCCTAAACACACCCTCAAACCGGGGATGCTCGCCTCGATGCTGATCCACGGCGCGCCCCATCAGCGGGTGATGGTGCCTGTCGTCGCGGTGGTACGCGATAACAATCGCGATTACGTCTTCGTTCAACTCGACGCGCAACGCTTCCAGTTACGCGAAGTAAAACTCGGCCAAGAGAGCGCTGGCGTCGCGCCCGTGCTGGAAGGTCTGCTCGAAGGGGAGAAGATCGTCACCGAGGGAGCATTCCACCTGAACAACGAGCGTCGCCGCAAAGAATTGGAGGGCTGATATGCTGACAGCCATCATTCGCGCTGCGATCAAGCAGCGTTTGGTACTGGTCGTGGTCGCCGTGTGCTTGCTGGCGTTCGGCCTCAACGCC
Source organism: Gallionella sp. (assembly GCA_029850565.1). Classification (GTDB taxonomy): domain Bacteria; phylum Pseudomonadota; class Gammaproteobacteria; order Burkholderiales; family Gallionellaceae; genus Sideroxyarcus. The sequence goes on from JARCRR010000075.1 coordinate 562, forward strand.
ACCAGCAAACTCTCGGTCGATGCCTTCCCCGACGTAACCAACGTCCAAGTACAGATTGCCACCGTGGCACAAGGCCGTTCGCCGGAAGAGGTCGAGCGCTTCGTCACCGTACCGCTGGAGATGGCCATGACCGGCCTACCCGGCATAGAGGAGATGCGCTCACTGAACAAGCCCGGCCTGTCGCTCATCACGCTGGTGTTCACTGACGCCACTGACGTGTATTTCGCCCGGCAGTTAGTGATGGAGAGACTGATCGAAGCGGGTGGACGCATGCCGGAAGGCGTGACCCCAACGCTGGGCCCGCTTTCTACCGGTCTGGGCGAGGTCTATCAGTACACGCTAGATCGAGCTGATGACGGTAAGCGAGTGCTCACAAAAGAGGAGCTGACCGAGCGCCGTATTGCTCAGGACTGGGTGGTACGCCCCTTGCTACGCGGCATCCCCGGCGTGGCTGAGATCAACTCGCAGGGCGGCTACATCAAGCAGTATCAGGCTCTGGTCAACCCAGACCGGATGCGCTACTACCACCTGACCTTGCAAGAGATCTATCAGTCGCTGGCACGCAACAACGCCAACTCCGGCGGCGGGGTGCTGCCGCACTACGCCGAGCAATACCTGATCCGAGGCGTCGGGCTGGTGAAATCACTGGACGACATCCGTGCCATCGTACTCAAAGAGCAAGATGGCGTGCCGGTACTGATGCGCGATGTCGCCGAGGTGACTATCGGTGCAGAAGAGCGTTACGGCGCAGTCATCAAGAACGGCGACACCGAGGCAGTCGGCGGCATCGTGATGATGATGCGTGCGGGCAACGCCAAGGAGATCGTCAGCCGCGTAAAACAGCGTGTGCAGGAGATCAACGACAAGGGTATGTTGCCCGGCGGCCTGAAGATCGTGCCCTATTATGACCGCAGCGAGCTAGTCGATGCCGCGCTGCACACGGTGGTGAAGACGCTGATCGAAGGTGTGATTCTGGTCGTCGTGGTGCTATTCCTATTCCTCGGCGACGTACGCTCGTCACTCATCGTTGTCGCCACATTGGTGCTGACACCGCTCATTACGTTCATGGTGATGAATCACTATGGCCTTTCTGCCAATCTGATGTCATTAGGTGGTTTAACCATCGCCATCGGCTTAATGGTCGATGGCTCAGTGGTGGTGGTCGAGAACGCCTTCCAACGATTGGCTGAACGACGTGGCAGCGGCGTGAGCCGACCGCGCGTGGTGATGGAAGCTGCAGCGGAAGTCGGCACACCGGTAGTATTCGGTGTGTCGATCATCATTCTGGTGTTCCTGCCGCTGATGACGCTGCAAGGCATGGAGGGCAAGATGTTCGCCCCGCTGGCCTTCACCATCGCTATCGCCCTGTTCGTTTCGCTGGTGCTTTCGCTCACACTCACGCCGGTACTCAGCTCTTATCTGCTGATCGGCAAGGACGAACACGACACGCGTTTGGTCGCGCTGCTCAAAAAGCCGTACCTCAAGCTATTGAATCAAGCGCTGGCAAACAGCAAAAAGACCGTATTCGTTGCCGGTGGTGCATTCGTCACGGCAGTGGTGCTGCTACCTTTCCTCGGCTCAGCCTTCATTCCAGAAATGAAGGAAGGCTCCATCGTGCCCGGCATCAACCGCGTACCTAACATCTCGCTGGCAGAGTCCATCAAGATGGAGATGGAGGGGATGCGCTTAGTGATGCAGGTGCCCGGCGTGAAGTCAGCGATCTCCGGTGTAGGTCGTGGCGAAAGTCCTGCCGACTCGCAAGGGCAGAACGAATCCACGCCTATCGTCAGCCTCAAACCTCGCAGCGAGTGGCCAGATGGCTGGACGCAAGACGACATCGCCGAAGCGATCCGCTCCAAGCTGAATACCTTGCCCGGCGTGCAGGTAGTGATGGCACAACCGATCTCTGACCGTGTGGACGAGATGGTCACCGGCGTGCGTTCCGATGTGGCGATCAAACTGTTCGGTGACGATCTCGACCTGCTCAAGCAAAAGGCCGACTCCATCGCCAAGGTCGCCTCCACCGTGCAAGGTGCGCAAGACTTGCGCGTGGAGCGCGTCACCGGCCAGCAATACCTCTCCATCGAGGTGGATAGGCAGGCGATCGCCCGCTACGGCTTGAATGTGGCGGATGTGCATGATGTGATCGAGACTGCCATCGGCGGCAAGCAGGCCACCGAGATCTACGAAGGTGAGCGCCGCTTCAGTGGCGTGGTGCGTCTGCCGCTCGTGTTCCGCGACAACGTGGCGACCATTCGCAGCCTGCGCGTCACCTCGCCTAATGGCGCGCAAGTGGCATTGGAGAATCTCGCCAACATCCGCGTGATCGATGGCCCAGCACAGATCAGCCGTGAAAGTGGCAAGCGCCGCATTGTGATCGGCGTGAATGTGAAGGATCGCGACCTCGGTAGCTTCGTGGCCGAATTGCAGCAAGCTGTCGATCACAAGATCAAGCTGCCGGATGGCTATTATCTGGAGTGGGGCGGACAGTTCCAGAACATGGAACGCGCGATGGGACACTTGATGATCATCATCCCAGTCACGGTGGCGGCGATCTTCTTCTTGCTGTTCATGCTGTTCGGCAGTTTGCGCTTCGCCACGCTCATCATCACCGTGCTGCCCTTCGCCTCCATCGGCGGGGTGATCGGCCTGTTCGTCACCGGCGAATACCTGTCGGTGCCTGCCTCGGTCGGCTTTATCGCCCTGTGGGGTATCGCCGTACTCAACGGCGTTGTGCTGGTGTCCTACATCCGCAGCCTGCGCGATGATGGGCTGTCGCAAGAAGAAGCTATCGTGCAAGGCTGCCGCCAGCGTTTCCGCCCCGTGCTGATGACCGCCACCGTTGCCATGCTGGGATTAATCCCCATGCTGTTCGCCACCGGCCCCGGTTCGGAAGTACAACGACCACTGGCCATCGTAGTGATCGGTGGACTGGTCACGTCCACCCTGCTCACGCTGGTGGTGTTGCCCACGCTGTATAAATGGTTCGAGGAAAAACCCGTCGAGGCCTAGGAGAGAAACATGAAAGAGATCAAAGCCATCATTCAACCCAAGCGCCTAGAACGCATCCGCGATGCTTTCCGTAATCTGCCGGGCTTTCCCGGCATGACCATCCTGAAAGTACAGGGATGCAGCGGCCATCAGGGATTGGAACGTCACAATTCACTGCGTGCGGAGCTAACCGAGTTCTCGGACAAAGTTCGACTGGAGATCGTGACCCCAGACGAGCATGTGACCGAGATCGTGAAGTTGATCCATCAGCATGCCTACAGCGGCAAGCAGGGCGACGGGCTACTGTGGATCACCGACGTCGAGGCCATCCACCGCCTGAGCTTGCCGCCAACCTAGATTTAACGCCCTAGCCGTCGCCGGAACAGCACCAGCGCAAGGTAGTAACCCGCCAGCGCGTAAGCGACCAGCACCGCCAGATGCAGCAGCGCGTGTGCCGGGACAATGCCGCTGAGCAGCGGGCGAGCAAGGTCGATGGCGTGGGACAACGGCAGGATGGCGGAGACGGTTTGCAGTGCGGACGGCAGTTGCGCCACTGGGAAGAACACGCCGCACAGCATCATCATTGGAGTGATGACCAAGGTGAAGTAGTACAGGAAGAAATCGTAGCTGGGGGCGAGCGCGGTCATGATGAGTCCCAGGCTGGCAAAGCACAGACCGATCAACAGCGACAGCGGAATCGCCCACAGCGCCAGCTTCGAGGCGCTTTATTCCGGTTTTGCGCGGATGCACGAGCAGCGCACGTGGGAGGCGATTCTAAATACGCCGGTGACGCTGGACGACATTGTGCTGTCCGAGGTGTTGTGGGCGGCGAGCAAAAGTCTGATGGCGGGTATGGCGG
>JARCRR010000076.1 GCA_029850565.1 Gallionella sp.
ATCTACCAGTTTCTGATCGTACTGCCGAATCAGAAAATCATAAGAGCGTTCGGGCAAGGCCACATCCACACCCAAAACACTCGGGTTTGCACGACTCATCGTCTGAAAGAATCTTCCAAAGTGCGGATGCCATAATTCGTAGGGTTCTTTGAATGCCTTGAAAGACGACTCATCAATACCGACGATCACCACATCGTTTTTGACCGATTGAGGGTAATTCGCCCGTAGGAAAGAAAACTGTTGGTCTAACAGCTTACGGCTGACTCTTTCGCCGACTTGAGAAAATGTCAGCAAGAAAGAAATGAATAAGCACACGGCAAAACCAAGCGCGATCTTGGTTTTCTCATTCGCCAACTTATCTTTGAATTGATTGAGGGCCATCGACAAATCACTTCAACAACATGGATGCGACACGGGCGGCTCGATCACGATATTGCCCTGCCAGTTCAGTCCTGCCCAGCTTTTCATTCACTTGGGCCAGCAAATGCAAATCTTGGCGAATCTTTTCAGGCAAACCGAGCGTTTTATCGATGCTCAGCGCCTCGTCAAGAGAGGGTAAAGCTGCTTCGAAATCCTGCTTTAGCATTTTTGCCTGCCCCTGTAGACGAAGCGCATTTGCGTATTCAATCTTCGATTCGCCCCGATTGGCCGAGACAGCACGCACACTCCAGTAAAGAGCCTGTTCAGAATCACCCGACTGGATCGCGATGTTTGCTCGCAGATTCGCGATGACGGGATTAAGTTCGCAGCCTGATGTACATAGATCAACCGCCTTATCTGCCCAAGATGCGGCAGCAGGAATATCTCCCGCACGCAGACGGAGCAGACTGTATTGCACGGAGGCTGCCGCCATATGCTGTCCCTGATATTGAAGTGCCTTGTCTCTCAATATTTGATCCAAATACCTCTGGGCAATGTCCGGCTTATTCAAAGCAATGTTCACTTTGGCCAGATTCAACAGATTGATCGCTACGCCGTCGATATTCTCGATGGCGACATCTATTTGGAGTGCGTTTCCGTACAACCCGGCCGCAGTTTGGTATTCACCGCGCATGAATGCCCTTTGGGCGCGCTGATTCAAATCGATGGCCTGCTCCTGACGCGGACTTCTGACAACAGGTGCTTGCTGCCCGCATGCAGAGAGCAACAGGATGACGAGAAGAAGTAACGAGGTACGCTTAGTCATGGCTTGGCTGGTGGCGGAGCGACATAGCTATCGGCAGGAAGCGTAGTCTCTTCCGCTTTGGGAAAGAGATCGTTAAGTAGCCATGATTTCTGCACCCCCTTCAGGGTTTCCTGCCCATCCTGAACCAACGCATTGGTATTCCTGACCAAAGCGGGTATTTGGTCTGACGAATCTGCGGTCATGCGCTTGATGTCGACTGTTGCGGACTGCACGTTATCCAAAGTGGTATCGGCCTTGTTAACCAGCTTTGGGATAGCTTTATCCAAAGTCTCCAGGCTCGAATTGACTCGATCCATAGCCCGGTCGACTTTCACATAAACACCATCGAGCTTCTGATTGCCATTTCGAGCGAGATCATTGAATTCGCCCACCGTTTCCTTCAAGCCGCCGGTGACATGGGTCAGATTCTTCAATATTTGCTGCACATCGCCGCGCGGATTGTTGATCGATGTTGTGATCTGACGAACATCGGTCAGAATCGGTTGCAGTTGGCCAGCAAGACTTTCTGCTATCGAACCTGCATCTTGGCCACGTTCGAATTCAAGTACGCTGTTCTGGGTCACTTGGCGCATCTGTTGCTCGCCCGGAATGATCTCGACCACGCTCTCGCCGACCAATGCCTCCTTGATCAACCGGGCTTTGGCATCTTGGCCTATGAGGTGGACATAATCGTTATCGAGTGTCAGTAGCACCTTGACCGTGGCATTGGATTGCATGCTGATCGCTTGGACATTCCCCACCTTGAAACCGATGAACTTGACCGCCATGCCTTTGCTTAGGCCCTGCGCATTGGGCGCGAAGAAATAGATCGATGTGTTACGAACGAAATAATCCTGTTTGAATGCAATCAGTCCGGAGACCAGCACCAGAACAACGATTGCACCCCAAACAAAACGCGTGGTTTTCCGCTCTGTTTTCTGAAGTGTTAAATTGATATTGGGAAGTTTCATTTTAAAGTTTGATGACCATCTGTCGAGGCTCCTCCAAATCACGATACTCATCAAAACTCAAGAGTACAGATGTTCGGAAAGGATAGTACAAACGAAAGACGCGATCGAATCGTGCGGTTTTCTGCAGTTCACGAGGTGAAAGACCTTCGTGAAGCGAGTCATATACCATCAACTCCGGAGCCATCAGCATGGCACGCACGAAGCTAACCAATTTTTTTTCATATAAAGTCAATTGGTCTGGCAATTTGAGTAACAGGGCTGACAAAGTCTTCTCATCACGCAATCCGCATTTATCGAACAGATTGATCACGGTCTCCTCGAGTTTCCCACCGACTTCGATGTCGTGATACTGAGCCGGAAGGGTTATATTCTCCCACACCCTAAGATTACTGATCAGACCACCGTAGTTGGCAACGATTGCAGAATTCGGATGCTCGGCAAGGACGTTCAGCACTTCTTTACGCTGGGCATCTGAACGGATGACCAAACAATAGGAATAGCCCGGCTTAAGCTGAGCTTGTGTGCCTTCTTCTCCATGCAAGCTCAATGTAAACATGACATTTTATTGAAAGACGGTATAAATAACTCGGGACATGTTATGCACGCTTGAACATCAACTACCGAATAACAGAATGTTAAATAGCTTAATCTAAACGTTTCAGGGCTCTGGTATTCTTCGAGACTCTAAAATCCGATCTGACATCCTTGATACCGCAAATCATAGCGAGCATTCCAAGAGTACCGATCAGTTTAAAGTAATCAACCTTATCAAAGCACTATGACTGCCGCGATTATAACTGAGTAATGTATTCGCTAGCGCCACACGTATCGGTGTTTCCCACCCCAAATGAAGGTGAAATATGAGCACAAAACGCACGGCATTCTTCATCTCCGATCGCACCGGCATCACCGTTGAGAAGCTAGGTCGAAGCATGCTGAGTCAGTTCGATGGCATCGAGTTCAATCAAATCACCCTGCCCTTCATCGATTCGCTTGAAAAAGCGCAAGATGCCTTCAAACGTATCAATGAGGCTGCGCTGGAAGATGGTCAGCGCCCTATCGTATTCAGTACGTTGATCGTGCCTGAGATCCACGACATCATTGAGCAGAGCGATTCACTCATCCTCGATCTGTTCGAGAGCTTCATCGTCCCTATCGAGAACGAGTTAGGCATCAGATCTTCCCACGCCGTAGGACGAACTCATGAGACGGGCGTGCACTACAACGAACGTATGGATGCAGTGAATTACGCACTGAATCACGACGATGGCGGCGTAACCAGAGACCTTGGGCGCGCGCAGATCATTCTTGTCGGCGTGTCGCGTTGCGGCAAATCACCCACCTCTTTATATTTGGCATTGCAATTCGGCATTTTTGCGGCGAACTACCCGCTGGTGGCTGAAGATTTCGAGAACGGCTCCTTACCCGGCGCGGTCAAACCGCTCATCAAGAAACTGCACGGCCTCACCATCCAACCTGAGCGTCTGGCACAGATACGCTCTGAGCGCATGCCGAACAGTCGTTATGCGTCGTTAGAGAATTGTCAGAAAGAAGTGCGTCAGGCTGAAGAGATGATGCGCAAGGCAGGTATCCCGATGTTGGATGTGACTACCATCTCCGTGGAAGAGATCGCCACGACCTTGTTACACCTCACAGGATTGAAACGTCACTAGATTCGCTGGCGTACCGCTTCGAACAAGCACACAGCAGCGGCGGCCGCCGCATTCAAGGACTCAACCTTGCCAGGCATCGGGATGATGAATCGTTCTTGCACGGCATCCTGCAAAGCAAGTGAAAGACCCGCTCCCTCGTTACCGATGGCGAACCCCAATTTTCCACGTAAGTTGCAGTTATAGAGCGAGCGATCAGCTTGCAATGATGCTGCCAATATTTTCCCGGTGAATTCACGTGTGGCCCTGATGAGATCGACGCTCTCGTGAATGCTCAAAGAAAAATGCCCCCCCATACCGGCACGTAGCACTTTAGGCGACCAAGCATCCGCACATCCAGATGACAGAAAAACTGAGTCGCAACCTGCTGCTGCCGCGCTACGCAGGATGGATCCAAGGTTGCCGGGGTCTTGTATGTCCTCCAGCAACAAGGTGAACTGGCATTGCGCAGATGAGATAGATGGTGTTGGAGTCTCGATCAAAGACAGCAGACCATTCGGCGTCTTCAGTTCTGAGAGTTGCGCGAACAATGCATCGTCTAGTTGGGTGCGTGGAACTGCATCACACTCGGCCAACAAAGATTTGATTTCGGGATTTTGAACGGCTTGCCCATTGATGAGCAGATGGGCAGGTTTGCAACCGGCATCAAGAAAAGCACGCAGTAGATGTGTTCCGTCGAGTAAGGTCTGCCCTGTTTCACCTCTCTCACGAGCAGATGAAGACAGCTTGAGCAGCGACTTGAAAAAGGGATTGTCGCGCGAGGTGATGCGCTTCAAGTCAGACATCAGGCTTCGCTGTTACCGCTCTGGTCTAACAGACTCCCCATCTCTTCCAGCGCTGGCAATTCACTCAAGGTACGCAGATTGAGGTCATCCAGCAGTTGCTGAGTGGTGGCGAACAGTTCTGGCTTGCCCGGTGTGTCACGCGTACCGATGACCTCGATCCACGAACGACCTTCCAATGTCTTCAGAATTTGGGCTGAGACATTCACGCCGCGTATCTCTTCGATGTCGCCACGGGTAACGGGCTGGCGATAGGCGATGATCGCCAATGTCTCCATCACGGCTCGCGAGTAGCGTGGCGGTTTCTGCGGGTTGAGCTTGTCCAGATGGTCTTGCAGCTCAGGACGTGCGCGGAAACGCCAACCACTCGCAACGCGATTCAGTTCGATACCGCTATCTGCATATTTCTCGGCCAGTTGTGACAGCAACTCTTCGATGAATACTGTTTCCAGCGGAGCATCGCTCAAACGCTTCAATTCGGTGATGGATAAAGGCTCCTGCGACGACATCAAAGCCGCCTCGTACACGCGTTTGAGCAGCACGGTATCCACAGGGTGATCGATTTCAACGATGTCAGTGCCAGCGGTGTCTGTGGTTGCCAGTATCTGAGATTCGGCATGATCAGTCATTTTGATTCCTCCTCGACAGTGATGGATCGACTGGTTCGGACATAGATGTTTCCCAACGATTCTGTTTGTGTGATCTCGACCAGGGTCTCTTTGGCCAATTCAAGGATGGCGATGAAGGTGACGACCAGCATCGGGATGCTCGCCTCGGCTTCGAACAAACTCTCGAAAGGGACGAAGTCGTGGTCACGCAACTGGCGCAGCACCTTGGTCATCTGCTCACGCACTGACAATTCCTCGCGACGTACCTTGTGATGTGCATGCACCTTGGCGCGCGTGAGCAAGGCCAGCCACGCGTTGCGCAGGTCTTCCACGCTCACATTCGGCAAGCGCTCGATGACGGCACGTTCGATCAATACTTGCACCAACTCGAAATCGCGCCCCGACTGCGGTAGCTCATTCAAACGATGTGCCGCCAGCTTCATCTGCTCGTATTCAAGCAACTTACGCATCAACTCGGCACGTGGGTCTTCGGTGCTCTCCTCGCCATTTTCTTTAGGTGGACGCGGCAACAACATGCGAGATTTGATCTCGATCAGCACGGCCGCCATCAGCAGATATTCGGCCGCCAACTCCAAACGGTTGCTCTCCATCAACTCGATGTAACCCATATATTGCTGGGTGAGTTGCGCCATCGGAATGTCGAGCACGTCGAGATTGTGTTTGCGGATGAGATACAACAACAGATCGAGCGGCCCCTGGAACGTGGCCAACACGACTTCCAGCGCATCCGGCGGGATGTACAAGTCCTGCGGCATCTCCATCATCGGCTGGCCGTGAACGTGCGCTACCGGATTGGTGATGAGCAGCGGTAGTTGTTGATCCGGTTCAGCCATTATTTGTATTCCAGCCCCATCGCTTCGCGTACATCGCGCATGGTGTCCTGCGCCATCTTGCGTGCCTTCTCGTTGCCATCGGCGATGATGTTGCGCACCAAACTGGGATCGTCCAGATAGAGTTGGGCGCGTTCACGCATCGGCTTTTGTTCTTCCAACACAGCGGCGATGACAGGTTGCTTGCATTCGATACAGCCGATGCCCGCACTCGTACACCCTTGCTTAGCCCATTCCTTGGTGGCCTCGTTGGAATACACCTGATGCAATTGCCACACAGGGCATTTGTCGGGATTACCAGCATCGGTGCGGCGGATACGCGCCGGATCGGTCGGCATGGTGCGTATCTTCTTGCTCACCTCAGCCTCGTCTTCGCGCAGGCTGATGGTGTTGTTGTAGGACTTCGACATCTTCTGTCCGTCCAAACCCGGCATCTTGGATGCGGCAGTAAGCATGGCTTGTGGCTCGGACAGGATCATCTTGCCACCGCCCTCAAGGTAGCCGAACAGACGCTCTCGGTCGCCATGGCTCAGATTCTGTTGTTCGTCGAGTAGCGCTTTAGCAGACTCCAAGGCTTCATCGTCACCCTGCTCTTGGAAACGTGTGCGCATCTCACTGTAAAGCTTGGCTTTCTTGCCGCCAAGCTTCTTGATCGCAGCTTCAGCCTTCTCCTGAAAACCGATCTCTTTGCCGTAGATATGATTGAAGCGACGTGCGATCTCGCGCGTGAATTCGATATGCGGAACCTGGTCTTCGCCTACCGGCACTTGGGTAGCGCGATAAATGAGGATATCGGCGCTCTGCAACAACGGGTAGCCCAAGAAACCGTAAGTAGAAAGGTCTTTGCCAGACAGCTTCTCTTGCTGGTCTTTGTAGGTCGGCATACGTTCCAACCAACCCAGCGGCGTGATCATCGACAACAACAGATGAAGTTCGGCATGCTCGGGTACTTTGGACTGAATGAACAAGGTGGCATGCGCAGGATCGACACCCGCAGCCAACCAATCAACCACCATGTCCCACACAGACTGTTCGATGATCTGCGGATTGTCGTAATGGGTGGTCAGCGCATGCCAATCAGCCACGAAGAACAGGCACTCGAACTCATGCTGCATCTGCACCCAGTTCTTCAAAACACCGTGGTAATGCCCCAAGTGCAGACTACCGGTGGGACGCATCCCGGATAAGACTCGATCAGCAAACATAGCTCGACTTCACAATCAAAAGATAAAGTTAATGAATTTCATCACGGCGATGACCGGCGGGGTCAATATCCATCCGAGCACGGGCGTGATTGCCAGACCGATGAGGATGAACATGCCATAGGGCTCGATACGCGAAAGTTGATATGCCTGACGGTGTGGCAACAGACTGACTGCGACACGGCCTCCATCCAATGGAGGCAACGGCAACAGATTCAGCACCATCAGAACGGCGTTTATTTTAACGCCTATCTGAGCCATCTCAAGCAAAGGCTCGGTGTAATAGCCGCCGGGGAACATCCACGCGACCTTGATCATCAAGCCCCAGAACAGCGCCATCAACAGATTCGAGGCCGGCCCGGCGACAGCGACCCACAGCATGTCCTGTTTGGGGCGGCGTAAAGCAGAGAAATTAACGGGAACGGGCTTCGCCCAACCAAACAGGATCCCTCCCAGCGCCAGCGTCAACATCGGTAACAAGATGGTTCCGACCGGGTCGATATGGCGGATGGGATTCAAAGAAATGCGTCCCTGTTGATAAGCCGTCATATCCCCGAAATGGCGAGCCACATAGCCATGCGCCGCCTCATGGATGGTGATGGCGAACAATATGGGAATCGCCGCAATGGCGATGAGTTGGATCAGATCATCCATTTAATTTTCAATTCCAAAGGGAGCGACATCGCCACGTCCCGCACGAACCAACACAGGCGTGTCGCTGGTCAGATCGATCACGGTCGTGGGGTCTACGCCCACCATTCCGCCCTCGATGATGAGATCGACCTGTCGTTCAAGACGCTCGCGTATCTCATCCACATCAGTCAGAGGAAAGCTCGCTTCCGGCAAGATGAGAGTCGAACTCAACATGGGTTCGCCTAATTCTTCCAACAGTAACAGTGCGATCTGATGATCAGGGATACGCACACCGACCGTACTGCGCTTCGGATGCTGCAAACGACGCGGCACTTCCTTGGTCGCTTCGAGGATGAAGGTGTAAGCACCGGGCGTGTTGTTCTTAAGTAGACGGAACTGTGCGTTGCTCACACGGGCATAGGTCGAAAGCTCCGAGAGGTCGCGGCAGATCAATGTCAGATGGTGTTTGTCGTCCAAGCCGCGTATCTGGCGGATACGCGTGACCGCATCTTTGTCGTCCAAATGGCAACCGATGGCATAGCCAGAGTCGGTCGGATAGACGACCACGGCTCCGTCACGCAACATGGTCGCAGCCTGCTTGATCAGGCGCGGCTGCGGATTATCCGGATGTAAAGAGAAGAACTGTGCCATTACGCGGCTTTCAATGTAGGTACAGATTGCCAGTGCTCCCATACAGGGCGGCAGCCAAGTGGCAGGTCAGGAAGTCGCCCCAAGTCGCGATAGCTTTCGCCCGGACCGTGGAAATCCGAGCCGCAAGAAGACAGCAGACCGAACTCTTCCGCGTAGCGTGCGAACTCTGCGTATTGCGGCGGTGTATGACTACCCGTCACGACCTCCAGGGCTCCGCCACCCAAGTCGACGAACACGCCCAACAGTTCGTGCATGGTCTGTTTGCCCATGCTATGTCTGCCAACCATATAACGCCCTGGATGAGCCAGCACTGCAATACCACCGCTGCCGCGTATCCATGAGATCGCATCCGCCAGATCAGCCCATTGGTGCGGTACATAGCCGGGTTTGCCGCTGGCCAGATAACGGTTGAACACGCTCTTCACATCTTTGCAGTGCCCGGACTCCACCAGATGCCGGGCGAAGTGGGTGCGACCGATCATGTTGGGATTGGTGGTGAATCTATATGCGCCTTGTAGCACTCCACCGATGCCGATCTTGGCCAACTCATCGGCCATCTTCTGCGCACGCTCACCTCGACCACTGCGGACTTGTTGCAAACCTTGCATGAGTGGAGGATGGTTGGGGTCGATACCGAGACCGACGATGTGCAACGTGTGTTTACGCCATGAGACGGATATCTCGACGCCGTTGATGAAGGTCATTCCATATTGGATCGCCGCAGTTCGCGCTTCAAGCAAGCCATCTGTGTCGTCATGATCGGTCAGCGCCAGCATGGTCACACCACGTTCGGCTGCACGTGCGACGATCTCGGTCGGCGTGAGCGTGCCGTCAGAAAAGGTAGAGTGGCAATGCAGATCGCAATCAAGCATCCCCGCCGCCCTTCTTCATGACCTTCCCCTCTTCAGCGCGTTTGCGGCGCACTTCTTTGGGGTCGGCGATGAGCGGACGATATATCTCGATGCGGTCTTTTTCACGCAAAACGACGTCGGCCTTGCTAAGTTTGCCAAAGATGCCGAACTTGCTCTTCTCCAGATCGATCTCTGGATATTTTTTCGCAATGCCAGATAGCTTCACACCCTCGATCAGCGAAGTACCTGCCGGCACTTCCAGTTTAAGCAAGGTCTGCTCATGCGCAAGGGCATAGACCACTTCGATATGTATCTTTTCAGCGTTCATTCTGTTGCATAGACCTTTTCTGCGCGGTGGATGAAAGCATCCACGAAACTGTTGGCGATGTAATGGAAAACGGGGCCAACCAACTTCTCCAGCAATTTGCTGGAGAACTCGTAATTCAAGCGAAACGCTATTTTACAGGCAGTCGGGGACAAGGCGATAAAAAGCCACTCCCCGTCCAGATGACGGAACGGCCCATTCAACAAGGTCATATCGATGCGATTGGGGATGGTTCGCTGGTTCTCGGTACTGAAGCTCTGTTTAATGTGATGGTAGTCGATATGCACTGTGGCATGCATGGTGTCTCCCACCATCTTGTCCACCGTCGCTCCCCCACACCAAGGCAGGAACTCGGGATAAGCTTCCACCCTATCCACCAGATTGAACATCTGCTCCGCACTGTGCGGAACGATCACTGTCTTTTCTACCAAAGCCATCGCTTGCCAAAGCCCGTCAATCAAAGGCTGGTAGAATATCGCAACACACCGTAAAACTCACCCGTTATGAGCATCATTCAGAACAAAAAAGCCTTTCACGAGTACTTCATCGAAGAAAAGTACGAAGCCGGACTCATGCTTCAAGGCTGGGAAATCAAAGCCATCCGCGAGGGGCGCGTGCAACTCAAAGAAGCCTACGTCACCACCAAAGATGGCGCACTGTACTTGTTCGGCTCGCACATCAGCCCCCTGACGAGCGCCTCCACCCACATCGTTCCCGATCCAACGCGCACCCGCAAGCTCCTTCTGCACAAGCACCAGATCGACAAACTCATCGGCAAGGCGCAACGCGCTGGCTACACCATCATGCCGCTGGACATGCACTACAAGAGTGGGCGTGTGAAGTTGGAAATCGGGTTGGCGAAGGGCAAAAAGGAACATGACAAGCGCGCCACAGAGAAGGAACGCGAGTCGAAGCGCGAGGCGGCGCAGGCCATGAAGAAAGAACGGCGCTGACATGTTCCGCGTCTGCCTATTCTTGCTGCTTACGCTCTGTTCAGCCGTCGGCAACGCACAACCTAAAGGAGTGACTATGACACCAAAACCCCAGACTACTTACCTCGCGGGCGGTTGCTTCTGGGGCATGGAGGAATTAGTGCGTCAGATCCCAGGTGTGTTGGAAACCGAAGTGGGCTATACCGGTGGTGAAACACCGAATGCGACCTATGAAGTAGTGAAGACAGGTCGTAGCGGTCATGCCGAATCGCTGAAGATCGTGTTCGATCCCAAGCTGCTCACCTATCGCCACCTGCTGTTCGAGTTCTTCCGCATGCACAACCCGACCACACGCAACCAGCAAGGAAACGATATCGGCACGCAATATCGCTCGGCGATCTTCTATTTGAATGAAGAGCAGAAACACACGGCTGAGGAAGTCATCAAGACTGTGGATGATTCTGGCGAGTGGAAGGCCAAGCTGGTGACGGAGGTGGTGCCGTTCAAAGAATTCTACCGTGCCGAGGACTACCATCAGGACTATCTGGTAAAGCACCCGCACGGCTATACCTGTCATTACATACGCAGGCTAAAGTTAGGCGAGTAACTCTACTTCTTCGATTTGAAGCTCAGCAGCACACCTACTACCATCCCCGCCGCTCCGCACAGCAACACCTTGTTGCGCATGTCCTCGATGCCGGAGAGTGAGCGCAGTGCGCTCTGAAATCCATTTCCGCCAAATGAGAAGAGTGTCTTCAGGCTGACATATTCACCGCCCCACTTCCCGAAGAAAAGGTAGCCTACGATCAAACCCGTTATGGCCAAGGCTACGATAAGCAAAATATTCTTCATGCCCATAAGTCTCTCCTTGTAGGTTCAAGAATCAATTCCATGCATATCCGATAACGGCCACGCCAATGGTCACGACACCAAGAGAAAGATTGATTGCGACCAGTTTGCGTATCTTGCCTAACAATTCCCCCGCTTCTTTCCAGCGTTCTTTGGCGACATGCAAACTGAGCGGGATGTATAAGCCGAAGAACACATAACCGTAGATGACAGTCATCACCAGCCCCAGCAACAACATAAGGTGTATGTGGTGTGAAACATGCGCCATACCGCCGTATTGATAGATCAGGTAGAAACCAGTGACGAGTATGGTGCCGACAGCACCCCATACCCAGGTGAAGAATCGTTGGAAGACTTTGTCCCACAAACGCAGGCGTTCTGGTGCTTGTAGAGCATCAACGGCGGCGGGACGCAACACGAAGTAGGCAAAGAACATACCGCCCACCCAAATAACGACAGCCAGCAGATGTATGAGTTTGAATGCGATCATGGTGTGCCCTATGTTTTGGTCTGAGTGTACAACAATGCGTCACGCACCGGCCTGAAGCTACGGCGATGCACTTCGGACACCCCGTGTTCGCGCAAAGCTGCCAAGTGTGAGGCGGTAGGGTATCCCTTATGCCCGTCGAAACCGTATTGGGGATGCAGCCCATGCAGCTTCAACATCAGATCGTCTCGTGCCGTTTTAGCCAGGATGGATGCCGCGGAAATGGCTGCGACCTTGCTGTCCCCTTTTACGATGGCCTCACTGGGAATACCAGTTTGAGGACAATATAGACCATCGACTAACACTTGGTGGGGTTGAATGGGTAAGGCAAGAACGGCCCTGCGCATCGCCAGCAAGGTTGCCTGCAGGATATTGAGGCGGTCTATCTCATCAACTTCGGCATAGGCGACAGCCCACGCCAGCGCACGTTCGCGGATGACGGGAGCCAGCAGGTCGCGTTGTTTCTCGGAAAGCTTCTTGGAATCCGCCAAGCCCTCAATGGGATAAGACGGATCGAGGATGACTGCCGCCGCGCTCACCGGTCCGGCCAAGGGTCCGCGCCCTGCTTCATCCACACCACAAATGAGCAGGATGTCGCTCATGCCAGATAGGGCAAAATCGCCGAGGCGGCTTTGTGCGCGGTATTTTGGCGCAAGGTCTGGTGCATGACGCCAAAAGTCTGCTCCAGCTCCGCCACAGCGTTCTTGTTGTTGACCAGGTTCAACAAAGCCTGCGCGAGGTTTTCCGGCGTGGCATCGTCTTGCAGTATCTCAGGCACGACGAACCTCCCGGCCAGGATGTTGGGCAGCCCCACGTAGGGTTGATATTGCTTGCGCTTGGTCAGCCACCAAGAAAGCGCAGGCATCTTGTAGGTGATGACCATGGGGCGCTTGAGTAGCGCCGCTTCCAGAGTTGCCGTACCGGATGCCACCAACACGCCGTCGGCAGCGATCATGGCATCGTGCGCATGGCCGAACAGCAGGGTGATGGGCAACTGTTGTGCTTCCAATTTCCACAGCACTTCTTCAAAGATGTTGCGTGTCTCACGACTTGCCAACGGAACGAGGAATTGTGCTTCCGGCAATCTCTGCAAGATCAGCTTGGCCGTCTCGATGTAGGTCGTTGCGAGATGGCGCACTTCACTCTGACGACTGCCGGGCAGAAAAGCGAACACTTTGGCGGTCTTTGGCATGATGCGCATCTGCTCACGCATCTCGGCACGTTTTGGATGGTCGGGCAGAAAATCAGCCATCGGATGACCCACATAAGTGACGGGGACACCGACCTTCTCGTACAACGGCGCTTCGAACGGGAACAGGGCCAACACATGCGAGACGGCTTGCTTGATCTTGTGGATACGTTCACCGCGCCAAGCCCAGATCGAGGGGCTGACGTAATGCACGGTCGGTACCCCGCTTTGTTTCAACGCCAGTTCCAGATCCAAATTGAAATCGGGTGCATCCACACCGATGAACAGATCAGGCGGTTCGGCCAGGAAGCGTTCGCGCAATTTGCGGCGGATACCGACGATCTCGCGGTAATGACGCAGCACTTCGACGTAGCCACGCACCGCGAGTTTTTCCATGGGGAATAACACATCCATACCGATGGATTCCATCTTAGGCCCGCCGATGCCGATAAAACGCACGTTCGGTGCGACTTCTTTGATGGCGGACATGAGCATGCTTCCCAGCAGGTCGCCCGATGCTTCGCCCGCCACGATGGCGATAGTTTTCACTTGCGACGACATAAATTAACGAACGATACCGCGTTGTGTGCGATTGAGGAAATCAGACATCAACTTCAATTCGGGATGCTCGGTCAGTTGTGCGTTGATAGCGGTCTTTGCTTCTTCCAACGTCAGCCCTGATTTATACAAAGTCTTATAAGCACGCTTGATCGCCATGACTGCGGCACTGGAGAATCCACGACGTTTCAGACCTTCAGAGTTCGTACCGTGCGGAGCGGCCGGATTGCCAGATACCGTGACATAGGGCGGGATATCCTGGAACAGGATGCTGCCCATACCGGTGATGACGTGAGAACCGATCTGACAGAATTGATGCACGACAGTGAAGCCACCCAGGATGGCGAAGTCATCCACGATCACGTGGCCTGCCAACTGTGCGTTATTGGCGAAAATGGTGTTGTTTCCCACTTGGCAGTCATGAGCCAGATGCACATAGGCCATGATCCAATTCTTGTTGCCCACACGAGTCACACCGCCATCTTGAGCCGTACCCAGATTGAAGGTGCAGAACTCGCGGATCATGTTGTCGTCGCCGATCTCCAAGCGTGTCGGCTCACCCGCGTATTTCTTGTCCTGCGGTATCTCGCCCAAGGAACTGAATTGAAAGATGCGGTTGTTCTTGCCGATGCACGTATGGCCGTTGATGACGACATGCGGTCCAACAGTCGTCCCCGCACCGATCTCGACATGCTCACCGATGATGGAATACGCACCGACCCGAACGTCGTCAGCAAGTTTGGCGTTGGGGTGAATGATCGCAGTGGGGTGACGCAGACTGTCCATCATTTATCCTTGATGGTGCAGATCAGTTCTGCCTCGGCGGCGATCTGACCATCCACCTCTGCCGTACCCTTGAATTTGAACATACCACGACGGTTCATCGTGATCTCCATGCGGAAGATCAACTGATCGCCCGGTGTGACGGGGCGTTTGAAACGCGCATTGTCGATGCCGACGAAATAGTAGACCGAATTGGTATCCGGCTTGGTGCCCATACTCTTGAACGAAAGTAATGCGGAAGCCTGAGCCATCGCCTCGATCACCAGTACGCCCGGCATCACAGGATGATGCGGGTAGTGTCCGGGAAAGAACGGTTCGTTGATGGTGACATTCTTCAGCGCCACGATGCGTTCGTTAGGTACAACTTCCAAAACACGGTCGATCAGCAAGAATGGATAGCGATGCGGCAAGTGTTCCAATACTTCATGGATGTCCATAGTGATACTCATTTGTGCTCCCCCTTTATCGATGCTATCTGTTGTTCCAACTTTTTGATGCGGTCTGCCATGTCATCCAGATGACGCAACTGCGCGGCATTCTTGCGCCATGCCTGATTCTCGCCGAACGGGAAGGTGCCGCTATAGGTTCCCGCCTCGCGTATGGATTTGGTGATGACAGTTCCCGCGGAGACCTCAACTTGGTCGGCGATCTGCAGATGCCCCAGGATGATCGCCCCGCCACCGATACGGCAATAGCGACCGATGTTCGCGCTTCCCGCGATACCGACACATCCCGCGATGGCCGTGTGCGCACCGATGCGAACGTTGTGTGCGACTTGAATCTGGTTATCCAGCTTTGCACCCTCTTCGATCACGGTATCGTTCAATGCACCGCGGTCGACCGTCGTATTTGCGCCAATCTCAACATGGTCACCGATCACGGCACGACCGATCTGTGGGATCTTCAACCATTTCCCTTCATTCATCGCGATACCGAATCCGTCAGAACCGATCACCACGCCAGAATGCAGAATGACGTGATCGCCGACCACACAATCCTGATAAACGACCACACGCGGGTAGAGTCTGGTGTTCTCGCCTATCGATGCGCCATCACCGATGATGCAACCCGGCATCACCACTGTGCCTGCGCCTATCTGTGCACCCTCGCCAACGGATACCAGCGCGGCAATATGTACGTTCGGCGAGACCTGTGCGCTTTTGGCGATCACCGCAGATGGATGGATACCCGGAGCATATTCCTTCAGCGGGTTGAGGAAGGCAGACAGTTGGGCGAAGTAGGAATAAGGATTTGCGGCGATGATGCGCGGGATCGGGGTCGCGTCAGAGTCTGTTTCGGACAAGATCACGGCTGAGGCTTGGGTCATTTCCAATTGCTTGCGATATTTCGCGTTGGAGAGGAAGGCAATCTCGCCTGTTTGAGCGGTTTCCAATGTTGCGATCTGAGACACTCTGGTTTCCGGGTCGCCTACAATGCGCCCCCCAAAAAGTGCCACGATGTCCGCCAAGCGGTAAGTTGATCGTTTCATTGCGGTACGAAGTAAAGTCAGCTTATTTCCCTGCGCCTTCTGAAGGTTCATCAGCCAGATATTTCAGAACCTTGTCGGTGATATCTACTTTAGGGTTGTGATAGACCGCTTCCTGCAGAATGATGTCGTACTCTTCACTGACAGCAATGGCCTTGATCGCTTTGTCAGCACGGGCTAATACTTGAGCCAGCTCTTCGTTCTTACGCAGATTCAGATCCTCACGAAAATCGCGCTGCTGTGTCTGTAACTGGATATTCAGATTGGCCAGTTCTCGCTCTTTGATGCGTCTCGTGGAATCGGAGATCTTCCCTCCTTCTTTTTCCAATGATTCCTGCAACTCCTTGGCTTGCTTGACGAGTTTCTTGATCTCTTGATCGCGCACGGCGAATTCTTTTTCGATCTTCTTTTCCGCACTCACCGCTTGTTCGGATTCGCGCAGGATACGCTCGGTATCGACGACACCGATGCGAAATTCAGCAGCCTGAACCGCAGTGAGACAACTTGCCAACAGAACAGCGGATAGGATGGTATTTTTCATTTTGACTCCTTCAGCAACGACGACTTCAATTGCCTCGTTCAGCTACGTCCATTTAGAACATGCCACCAATAGAGAATTGGAAGTTCTGCAACTTATCCTGGGGCTGGCTATTCAATGGTGATGCCCAACTCAATTGGATCGGGCCTGCGGGTGAGAACCACGTAATGCCTAGGCCGTAAGAATAGCGCATTCCTATCGAAGCCGGAACCAGACTGCTGGCTCCATAGACCGCTCCACCATCGATGAACGTGCTCAAGCGAACCGATTTTTCTTTCTCCATGCCCGGAAATGGGAAAAGGATCTCCGCATTGCCAATCACGCGACGATCGCCGCCCAGCGCATAACCGTTTAAGTCACGAGGGCCAAGCGAACTGTAATCAAAGCCGCGAACCGACCCGGTACCGCCAGCATAGAAATTCTTGAAGAATGGCAACAAATCGCCGTCATAACCACCAGCAACACCGATATCGCCATTTAAACGTAAAGTGAAGTTATGATTCAATGGGTGGAAAAGCTGCTGGGTATAGTTGAGTTTATAGTATTTCTGGCCCGAGATAGGCAAGGAAGCCTCTATGGATGCACGTTGTGTCGCGCCATCGGTGGTATTGATCGCACTGTCACGCGTATCGCGGGACCACGCTATCGTGCCCAATACGTTCTGGTTGGTCACACCGAACATATTGATGTAATCAATGAAGCGCTGTGGACTGATGGAGGTCAGGCCAATCGTCGTGTTTTCGAGTGCCAAGCCGTAATGGAACATCTCCTCATCATTGATCGGGACACCGTAGCGCACGCCACCACCAAACGTCTCCGAAGTGTACTGGCTGACCGAGATCGTCGTCGCATTGGTTCGACGCTTGTAGACATCGAAACCACGGCTGATGCCGTCATCCGTGTAATAAGGATTGGTATAAGAAACTGAATAGACCTGATTGACCTTGCTGGTATTGATCTGAGTGGAAAGATAGTTCCCAGTACCAAACAGGTTCGACTGAGTCACCCCCCCCATAAAGGTCAATCCTTCGTTGTCGCTGAATCCCATACCAGCATTGAAATTGCCTGTCGGCTTCTCGCCGATGGACAGGTTCAAATCAAGCTGGTCATTGGTGCCTTGCACAGGCTGAGTCTCGATATTGACCGTAGAGAAAAATCCCAACCTGTCGATGCGTTGCTTGGATTTCTTGATCTTTGAGGTGGCGAACCAGCCGCCTTCCATCTGGCGGAACTCACGGCGTATGACCTCATCCCTGGTCTTGTCGTTTCCCGTGACATTGATACGGCGCACATAAGCGCGTTGCATCGGATCCAGCATATAGGTGAACCCCACCTGATGTTTCTCTTTGTCGATATCGGGTATCGCATTCACATTGGCAAAAGCATAACCATCTTCACCGTAGCGCTCGCTGATCTTGCCGGATGCCTCCGTCAGCTTTTCACGCGAGAAGGTATCGCCCGGCTGTATCAAGATCATTTTGCGTATCTCTTCGTTCGACAAACCACCTTTGGCGCTGGCGACTTTGATGTCGGAGATAATGTACTTCTCCCCCTCCGTGATGTTCAGCGTGATGAAGATGTCTTTTTTGTTGGGCGAGATGGATACCTGTGTCGAATCGACCGAGAAATCCATATAGCCCGAATTAAGATAAAGCGTCCTGATCGATTCAATGTCGGCCGCCAGTTTGGGCTTGGAATATTGGTCGTTGTTCGTAAACCAAGTGAACAGCCCCGGCGTGGTGAGTTTGATCACATCAAGCAACTCGTCTTCCGAATATGCACGGTTGCCCACAATATTGATCTGGCGGATCTTGGAGGGCTTACCCTCTGTCACATCGAAACTGACTGCAACACGGTTACGTTCCAACTCTTTGACTGTTGTCTTCACCGAGACGGCATATTTACCCCGCGCCACGTATTGGCGTTTTAACTCATGTTCAGACTTGTCCAATGCAGACTTATCGAAGATGCGACCTTCACCGAGGCCGACCAACTTCAGGTTGTCACGCAACTGATCCTTGGGGAAATCCTTTACGCCGTTGATCTCGACACTGGCTACGGTGGGACGCTCTTGCACTCGAACAACGAGCACTCCCTGCTCCGCCAACAATTTCACATCTTTAAAGAAACCCGTCGCGAACAAGGCATGCAATGCCGTGGAGGCGCGCACATCGTCTAACGTGTCGCCGACCTTCACGGGAAGGTAGCTGAACACCGTACCCGCTTCGGTCCGTTGGATACCCTCCACACGGATATCCTTGATGACGAAGGGCTCGGCAGCCCAGACAGATGCCGCGTACAGAAGCGGAAGTACGCCCGCTAGTTGTTTTAAATTCATGTGTTATTCAACCCGAAATCAGGCGGCTGATGTCGTTATACAACGCAAAAGCCATCATGGTAACCAAGAGCGCGATGCCCACTTTCTGTCCAGCCTCCCACAGCGAGTCTGACACCGGACTTCCCTTGAAAAATTCGACCGCATAATACAGCAAATGCCCGCCATCCAATAACGGTATGGGTAAGAGGTTCAGTACGCCGAGACTGATGCTGATGAGCGCAAGAAAACCGATATACGCCCCCAATCCGATCTGAGCTGATTGGCCCGCATAATCAGCAATGGTGATCGGGCCCGAGAGGTTCTTCATCGAGACCTCACCCATCACCATCTTTCCCATCATCTTTAAACTGAAGATAGCGGTGTCCCAAGTCTTGCGGAGTGACTCTTGCAAGGCAGCAACAGGCGGATAACTCACCTCGGTGATCATGCCTTCAAATGCCGCTCTGTCGATGAAGGCAGCGGCACCGATGCGACCGACGGTCTTGCCCCCATCGTCGAAAGGTTCTGGTGTGACCGTCATCTTGAGGTGCATACCAGCCCGCTCGATCTCGATATCCAGCGTCTTACCCGGATGACTGCGTACCACATCCACCCAGTCTTCCCACAGTTCGACGGTACTCCCATCGACACTCAATATCCTATCGTCGACCAAGAATCCTGCACGCTGTGCGGCTCCACCTTCCACCAGTTTCCCAATGATGGGATAGACCGGAGGTTGATAAGGTTTCAAGCCCAATTTCCGCAGGAAGTCCCCGTCCAGATCGGCCGCTGTCAGACTGCCCACCTTGAGTACGCGAAACTCCGACTCGCCCTCTTCCGAGCGTAACTCAATATTGGCAGCCTTCTGTTGCAACACCTTATCCAGCAATACCCAGCGAATCTCTTGCCAGCTCGGGGTAGCCTGACCATCGATGGAGACGACGGTCTTTTTACTTTGCAGACCCGCCGCCGCGGCAGGTGTACCCGGCGCAACCTCACCCAGCACCGGCTTGATACCGGGGACACCGTGGATGAACAACGCGAAATAAAGTGCGACTGCCAACAGCAGATTCGCCACCGGCCCGGCCACCACGATGGCCATACGTTGCGCTACCGATTTGCGGTTGAACGCGCGCGACAATTCGTTCTCGGGAACATCGCCTTCCCGCTCATCCAGCATTTTGACGTAGCCCCCCAGTGGGACGGCAGAAACAACCCACTCCGTTTCGCCGCCTGCGAAACGTTTCGCGTAGATCACTTTACCGAAGCCCACGGAGAATCGAAGCACCTTAACGTCACACCAACGCGCGATCCAGTAATGCCCCAATTCGTGGAAGACCACCAATACGGCGATGGCAACGATGAATGCCAGCAAAGTCATCATCGAGCGATCCACTCCTGCGCAGCCTCACGTGCTGCCTTGTCCGCATCCAGCACATCTTGCAGGACATGCACTTCATGGCGTGCGACGCGCCCCAACACGGATTCGATCAAGCGCGGGATATCCAGGAAGGCGATCTTCCTATCCAAGAAGGCAGCGACAGCCACTTCGTTCGCAGCATTCAGCAAGGCAGGCACAGTCCCCCCCGCGCGCAAGGCTTGGTAGGCCAAAGCCAAGCAGGGGAATCGAACGAAATCGGGGGCAACGAAATCCAACTTGGCGATGTGAAACAGATCGAGTGGTGCGACACCCGAATCGATACGCTCCGGATAAGCCAAGGCATAGGCGATGGGGGTGCGCATATCGGGATTGCCCAACTGCGCCAGCACCGAGCCATCCACATACTGCACCATCGAGTGGATGACGCTCTGCGGATGCACCACCACCTGGATGTCGTCGGCCGAAGCATTGAACAACCAATGCGCTTCGATGACCTCCAGCCCCTTGTTCATCATGCTGGCAGAATCCACGGATATCTTGCGCCCCATGCTCCAGTTCGGATGTGCACAAGCCTGTTCCGGCGTGACGGTCTGCAACTGTTCGAGCGGCGTATTACGGAACGGGCCTCCCGATGCGGTGAGCAGTATCTTGCTCACCCCGCTGGCACGCATGTCGCCAGCATAGTCACGCGGTAGCGCCTGAAAAATGGCATTGTGCTCGCTGTCGATGGGCAGCAATGCAGAACCACTGCGTCGGATGGCCTCCATGAACAGATGACCAGCCAACACCAACGTCTCTTTGTTCGCCAATAATATTTTCTTGCCCGCATTTGCTGCCGCGAGTGTGGGCGGCATGCCCGCCGCACCGACGATAGCTGCCATCACCGCATCCACTTCGGGCAAGGTCGAGACCGTTTCAAGCGCTGTCGTCCCGCACAGGACTTCTGTTGCTATGCCTTCGATCTGAATACGTTTCTTTAAACGCTCACCGGCCGCTTCGTCCAACAACACCGCATAGCGTGGCTTGAAAATCTGACACTGCTCGAACAGCAACTCATCTTGCTGATTCGCTGTAAGTGCAACGATCCGGTATTTGTCCGGATGACGCGCGACCACGTCCAGCGTGCTTTTGCCGATGCTGCCGGTCGAACCCAGGACGGTTAAACGTTGCACTAGCTCAACCCTTGGAAGATCAGCGCCAATGCAGCCAAGGGCAGGGTCGAGGTCAGCGCATCGATGCGGTCCAACAGTCCGCCGTGCCCTGGCAATAACGCCCCGCTATCCTTGATGCCCGCCTGACGTTTGATGGCGGACTCGAACAAGTCACCGATCACGGCCAATGCGACCCACCACCAAGCAGTCAGCATCAGCGCAGGAAGCATCTGTAGGTTGGTGAACTCGGGTCTGAACATCCATATCAATCCGATATAGACCGAGACCCCCAATATCGCGCCGACTACGCCCTCCCATGTCTTACCGGGACTGATGCTCGGCGCCAATTTCGTTTTGCCGAATCGACGTCCCGCGAAATAGGCAGCGCTATCGGCTACCCACACCAAGCCCATCACGCCCAGCAATATCCATGGAGAGGGATTCGCCCCGCGCAGATCGATCATGGCCAGCCCCGTCGGAATCAACAACATCCAGCCAACCAAGGCCATCAGCAGGGGTTGCTTTACCTTCCAGCCCATCATCAACCAGGGTGGAACGACGACCAACCACAGCACAGCCGCAAGCAGATACGCGATGAGATGCGTGGTGGTTTGTTGTTCGGGAGTGGAATTCGCATCCAAGGCCAATATCGACACCATCAACAATAACGTCAAACCCCAGTAGACCTTAGCGCCGCGCGGACTCAGTTCGGACATACGCGACCACTCGGACGTACCTTGCAACACCATCACCAACACCAGTACGGACCAAGCCAATGGCGGGAGCCAGAACAGCGCGGATAGAAGCAGCGCCAACATCACGATAGCAGTGATGACACGCGATCTAAGCATCGGTTTCACCTTTCAATTGTTCACTGGTGCGACCGAAGCGCCGTTCGCGTTTTTGATAGGACTGGATAGCTGCTTCCAGTTCGGCCCGACCGAAGGCTGGCCACAGAATATCGGTGAAATAGAGCTCGGTATAGGCCAACTGCCACAGCAGGAAGTTACTGATGCGCTGTTCGCCACCGGTGCGTATGAACAGATCCGGCTCCGGCGCGTAGTGCATGGAAAGATAAGGGGTGAGTTCTTCTTCGCCGAAAGCAGTTGCACGTTCAGGGTGGGCCAAACTCAATGCATGCATCGCCTGCATGATGTCCCAACGGCCACCGTAGTTGGCAGCGATGGTGAGCGTGAGGCCGGTATTGTCCGCGGTGAGCTGCTCGGCCTCTTCGATATATTTGACAAGTTTCACATCGAACCGGCTTCGATCACCGATGATCTTCAGACGAATATTGCTCTGATGCATCTTGGAAACTTCCATTTCCAGCATCTTTAAGAACAATTGCATGAGAAAAGAGACTTCATCGGCAGGGCGACGCCAGTTCTCGCTGCTGAACGCAAAAAGAGTTAGATATTCCACGCCCATCTGGCGACAAGCCTTTACCACTTCGCGCACCGACTCCACACCACGTTGATGCCCCATCACACGCGGCATGAAGCGTTGTTTCGCCCAGCGCCCATTGCCATCCATGATGATGGCGATATGGCGCGGAACGACACTGATATCGGGGATGGTACGGGTGGAACTGAAGAATGGCAGAGCCATGATGAGTGGCCTATACAGCCATCAGGTCGACTTCTTTGGCCTGCAAGGCTTTATCGATCTCAGCCACAAAACGGTCGGTCAGCTTTTGCACTTCGTCCTGGGCACGACGTTCTTCGTCCTCGCCCACTTCTTTATCCTTGAGCAATTTCTTCAATTGTTCATTGGCATCGCGGCGGATGTTGCGCACGGCAACCTTGGCATCCTCACCTTCGCTCTTGACCACTTTGATCAAGTCGCGGCGGCGCTCTTCGGTCAGCATCGGCATCGGCACACGGATCAGATCGCCGTTGGTCGCCGGATTCAGCCCCAAATCGGAATCGCGGATCGCCTTTTCGATTGGGCCGATCATATTCTTCTCATAGGGTTGCACACCGATGGTGCGCGCATCGGTCAGCGTGATGTTCGCCACTTGATTCACCGCTGTCAGACTACCGTAGTAATCCACCATCACATGATCTAGGATGCCGGTATGTGCACGTCCGGTGCGAATCTTGCCCAAGTCTGCGCGCAATGCTTCCAGCGACTTGCTCATCTTTTGTTCAACGTTCTTTTTGATATCAGAGATCATGTTCGCTCCTAATCGACTCTTACCAATGTGCCTTCACCTTCACCGAACACCACGCGTTTCAGCGCGCCCGGCTTGAAGATGCTGAACACGATGATGGGGAGCTTCTGGTCGCGACACAGGGTCAGCGCAGTCGCATCCATCACCTTCAAATTCTTGCTGATCGCCTCATCGAAGCTCAAGCTTTGATAGCGGATCGCATTGGGATTCTTCTTGGGATCGTCAGTGTAGATACCGTCCACCTTGGTGGCTTTGATGACCACATCCGCCGACATCTCCACGCCGCGCAATGCGGCAGCGGTGTCGGTGGTGAAGAACGGACTACCGATACCTGCCGCGAAAATCACCACCTTGCCATCTTCCAGATAACGCAATGCCTTGCCGCGAATGAAAGGTTCGGCCACCTGCTCCAGACTCAACGCCGATTGCACTCGGCATTCCAGCCCGGCACGCGTCATCGCATCTTGCAAGGCCATCGAATTCATTACCGTGGCCAGCATGCCCATGTAATCGGCGGTGGCCCTGTCCATCCCCGCTGCCGCAGGTGCGACACCGCGGAAGATATTGCCTCCGCCGATCACCATCGCCACCTCAACGCCCAACTCGGAGACTTCCTTGATCTCGGCCACGATACGTTCGATGACCGCGCGGTTGATACCGTAGCTGTCATCGCCCATCAGGGCTTCGCCGGAGAGTTTGAGCAGGATGCGTTTGTAGGCGGGTTTGGACATGGTTCTTAGCCTTT
>JARCRR010000077.1 GCA_029850565.1 Gallionella sp.
GGCGAGTGATGCTTTCCAAACTGGTCGAGTTCGCGCTGACCCAGCGCCTGTTATCTGCCGCGCTCACGCTCCTGCTGGTCGGCGCCGGCTTCTCCGCATTCCACGAATTGCCCATCGACGCCTTCCCTGATGTGTCGACGACACAAGTCAAGATCATCATGAAAGCTCCGGGTATGACGCCCGAGGAAGTCGAAGCTCGCATCGTCGCGCCTATCGAGTTGGAGATGTTAGGCATACCGAATCAACGTGTGTTGCGCTCGATCTCCAAATACGCCATCGCTGACATCACCATCGATTTCATTGATGGCACGGATATCTATTGGGCTCGCCAACAAGTCGCGGAACGTCTGAACAATGCCTTGCGCGATTTACCGGCTGACGTCTCAGGAGGACTCGCCCCTATCACCACACCATTAGGCGAGATGTTCATGTTCACGGTGGAAGGGGAAGGTATATCTTTAGAACAGCGCCGCTCGATTTTGGATTGGACGATACGCCCCGCCCTACGCACGCTACCAGGGGTCGCTGATGTGAACTCACTGGGCGGCATGGCACGTAGCTTCGAGATCGTGCCGGATCACAGCTCGCTCGCGGCACATGGCATTTCGTTTTCGGCTTTACAAGAAGCGATCCAAACCAACAATCGTAATGATGGTGCTGGACGCATTAGCGATGGCGATGAAGCACTGCTCGTACGGGCGGAAGGAAGCATAAAGACACTGCAAGACGTGCGCGACATCGTCATCTCCAGCGCACAAGGCAACCCGACTCGCGTAGGTGATGTCGCCGAAGTTCGTATCGGCGCACTCACGCGTTACGGTGTCGTCACAAAAGATGGCAAAGGTGAAGCCGTGGAAGGTCTGGTGCTCGGACTGCGCGGCGCTAACGCGCAAAAGGTGGTAGATGGTGTCCGTGCAAAATTAGCGGAACTCGCACCGACACTTCCGAAGGGGGTCACCACACAAGTATTTTATGATCGTGGCAGCCTGGTTGAACGCGCGGTCGGCACGGTCACCAAATCGCTTACCGAGGCGATCATCATCGTTGTCGTCCTTCTGGTGCTCTTCCTCGGCAATCTGCGCGCAGCATTGGTCGTCGCGCTCACTCTGCCTCTTGCAGTACTCTTCACCTTCATCCTCATGCAAGAGTTCGGCATGTCAGCCAATCTGATGTCTCTGGGCGGCCTCGCCATCGCCATCGGCATGCTGGTAGATGCAGCCGTTGTGGTGGTCGAGAACATCATCAACCATCTCGCGAACAAGCGTGAACACATCCCCCACCTGCACGTGATCTATCGCGCGGTCAAAGAGGTCATCACGCCAGTGGCTGCAGGTGTCGCCATCATCATCATCGTGTTCCTGCCATTGATGACACTGCAAGGACTGGAAGGCAAGTTGTTCATTCCCGTTGCATTGACCATCGTGTTCGCACTGGCGGGTTCTCTCCTGCTCTCCCTCACTTTCGTCCCCATGCTCGCTTCGTTCCTGCTGAAAGAAGCCGGGCATGGCGAGCCATGGCTGGTGCGTAAAGCGATGGCAATCTACGAGCCGCTACTCAAACGGGCATTGAACAAAGAACGCGTCGTCATCAGCACCGCGCTCCTTATGTTGCTGGCGACAGGCGGTATCTATATGTTGCTGGGGAAGACCTTCATGCCGGAGATGGATGAAGGCGACATCATCATGCAGGTATCCAAACTTCCCTCGATCAACATCGCGCAGACCGCCGAGATGGATAAACGCATCCAAGCCGCGATCTTGGCTCAAGTACCCGAAATAAAAGGCATGGTGTCACGTGCCGGGTCGGATGAACTGGGTTTGGATCCGATGGGATTGAACGAAACGGACAACTTTCTCGTGCTCAAACCACAGAGCGAATGGAAAAATAAAGACAAGACTGCGATCATCGACCGCATCCGTACTGTCATGGAAGACTTTCCCGGAGTTGAATATAGCTTCACTCAACCCATCTCAATGCGTGTATCCGAAATGCTGACAGGAGCGCGCGGAGACATCGCCATCAAGATATTCGGTAGTGACCTGAATACACTCAACGACACCGCAGAAAAGATGGTGAAGGTACTTGAGGGGATCAAAGGCAGTGAAGATGTGTTCACCGTCAAGAACAGCGGAGTGCAGTATTACCGCGTCGTCATCGATCGCTTGGCGGCAGGACGACTCGGCCTCAATGTAGACGATATCGCCTCTGCTTTGCGCGGTCAGATCGAGGGACGTCAACTGGGTACTGTGATCGAAGATGCACGCCGCACGCCGCTCATCATGCGCGGCCAATCAGACATCCAGCAATCCCCCGCCCTGTTCTCTGCGCTCACGCTCCCACTTCCCAACGGGCAAGCCATCCCTTTATCAGTCGTCGCCAGGTTGGAACGTGCGGATGGTCCGGTCAAAGTGGACAGACAAGACGGGCAGCGCATGGTCGTCGTACAAAGTAACGTGCGTGACCGCGATCTGGTCGGCTTCGTCGATGAAGCCAAAGCCGCTGTCGCGGCCAACATACAACTACCCGAAGGCTATCGCTTAACCTGGGGTGGGCAGTTCGAGAACCAGCAACGCGCTGCCGCACGCCTGGCAGTGGTGGTGCCCATCGCCTTGGGCATGATCTTCATGTTGCTGTTCGCCACTTTCGGATCGGTCCGTCAGGCAGCACTGGTCCTGACCAATATCCCCTTTGCACTGATCGGCGGCGTGTTCGCACTCTGGATCAGCGGTGAATATATGTCGGTACCGGCTTCTGTTGGATTCATTGCTTTGCTTGGTATCGCTGTATTGAATGGCGTAGTGATGGTGTCTTACTTCAACCAGCTACACGATGAGGGCATGAGCATCACCGAGGTGGTTTTTGAAGGTGCCAAACGCCGCTTGCGTCCCGTGCTGATGACCGCCAGCATCACCGCATTCGGCCTGCTTCCCGTGTTATTCGCCACGGGGCCGGGTTCAGAGATACAAAAGCCCCTGGCTATCGTCGTCACTGGCGGTTTGATCAGCTCGACCGCTTTGACACTGATCATGTTGCCCATCTTGTACCGTCGTTTTGGTCTGGAAAAAGTGAAGGTCAAATCATGAACGAAATGAATTGCTGTCTCACCTTGGTCTGCCACAGATCACTGGAAGAACGCTTGGTCGATCATCTGCTGGAACATCCTGAGTGGGTGCGCGGATTCTCACTCACCCGTATCGAAGGTGGCAGCCAAAAAGAAAAATTGCCCAGCATGTTGGAACAAGTGCGCGGACGCTCGCAACGTGTGCAGATCGTTAGCGTGATGAACAATGAAGACGCTCAACAACTCATCGCCCACCTCAAACACGAGGAACCCAATTCAGAGATTGCTTACTGGATCACGCCTGTCATCGAGTTCGGGAGACTAGGCTGATGCGGAATCTGTATTTGACCAGTTTGCTGCTGGGCGCGCTCACCTTTGCATCGCAATCTCAAGCCGCCGATCTTGCCGACCTCCCGCCACACGAACAAGTCGACATCGCGCTAGACAAGCATATCAGCGTATCGAACGCGCACTCACAGTTGCAAATCGACCTTATCAACCAACGTAAACGTGAGAACGGAGAATACGAATTCACCGTACGCGGCGGCATTTACGAAGATTACTTCTTCAATCCGGGAGGTAGGGAAGGTTATCGCGATTGGGAAATCGCTCTTGAACGCCCGTTCCGCTTACCGAACAAGATGTTCATAGACAGCGAGATCGGTGCTGAGGGTGTCGCTCGCGGCGAGAATGCATTAGGTGACGCACGCCATGAAGCTTCGCGCGCACTTTTGCAATTGTGGTTCAACTGGCAGCGCGAGCGCATCCAACTTTCCCAATGGCAACAACAGGTCGATATCCTCACACAACAGGCAGCCATCACTGAGAAGCGCATCAAAGCCGGCGATGCACCACGTATGGAATTGAATCAAGTCAACGCAGTCACTGCACTAGCCGGTATAGCATCCCAGCAAGCACGTCTGCGCGCTGAGTTGGCCGCAAACGAACTGTCGCGACAATTTTCCGCAATCAAATTGCCGCAAATCGTGCAGACGACCGAACCGCAACCTATTTCAGGTGAATTGGCTCACTGGCGTCAAACGATACTCAGACACAACCATGAGCTTGGTTTGATCGAAGCCGAGACACGCATGCAGTCAAAACTGGCTGAACGCGCACGTGCCGACCGCATTCCCGACCCCACACTCGGTGTTCGCTACGCCTCACAATTGAACAACAACCAGAAGATCAGTGGCGTCTATTTCTCCCTGCCCCTGCCATCCGGTCATCGCTCCTCCACTGCAGAAAGTGCAACACTCTCAGCGCAGATCGCCAATGACCGCGAACAAGCCGTACGTGCCCGCCTTGATGCCGACATCTTCACCGCTTACACCAAAGCCGTGAACAGCTATCAGATATGGCAACAAGCACGTGATGCAGCCATCGCCCTGCGTCAGAACGCTGAGTTGGTCGCCCGCGCCTATGGCCTAGGTGAAAGCAGTTTGGGTGAGACACTGGTCGCACGCCGTCAGGCGCTCGAGTCTTCACTGGCTGAAAGCATCGCCCGGTTGGATGCGAACGAAGCACGCTATCGCCTGTTGCTCGA
>JARCRR010000078.1 GCA_029850565.1 Gallionella sp.
GAGCCTGGCGGCCGCACAACTGGACGATGATGAAACCGCCTCTGGCAGCGAAGCCTTCCGCGATGTGAGCCTCGACAGCTTGCTGCTGTTGGGGCAAGGGGGGCAGGATTGGACTATTTATTAACAACTGGAAAATCAAAAGCCTCACCACAGAGACACCGAGACACAGAGAAATGCGTAGTAACGCTGGTTTTGGTAATCTCTGCGTCTCTGTTGTGAAAAGGTTTGAACCTATAAAGAAATGAACGACATCACCCAACCTATCCATTTCGAACACCATTCCACCAACTTCAACCGTCTGAAAGGCCGGCTGGAAAGTTCGGTCGGCAAGGCCATCGGCGACTTCAACATGATCGAGGACGGCGACACCGTGATGGTGTGCCTCTCCGGCGGCAAGGACTCCTACACGCTGCTCGACATCCTGCTCACGCTGCGCAAGCGCGCGCCCATAGCCTTCAAGATCGTGGCGATGAACCTGGACCAGAAGCAGCCGGGTTTTCCTGCGGATGTGTTGCCGAATTATCTGAAGAAGATCGGTGTCGATTTCCACATCGAGACGCAAGACACTTACTCCATCGTCAAAGAAAAAATACCGGAAGGGAAAACCACCTGCTCGCTGTGCTCGCGTCTGCGCCGCGGCATCATCTACAAGGTGGCGGGCGAATTGGGGGCGAACAAGATCGCGCTCGGACACCACCGCGACGACATGGTGGAGACGCTATTCTTGAATATGTTCTTCGGCGGCAAGCTCAAGGCCATGCCGCCCAAGCTGGTCACCGACAAGGGCGACCACATCGTCATCCGTCCGCTGGCCTATTGTGCCGAGAAGGACATCGCCCGCTACGCGCGCGGCATGGAATTCCCCATCATCCCGTGCAATCTGTGCGGCTCGCAGGAGAATCTGCAACGGCAGAACATCAAGGAGATGCTCACCAACTGGGAACGCCAGTATCCGGGGCGTTCGCAGACCATCTTCTCTGCCATGCAAAACGTCAAACCTTCGCATCTGCTCGATGGCAGCTTGTTCGATTTCAAGAATATGCAGTTGGGTGCGGCTGTGGATGAAGGAGATGTAGCCTTTGACGAGCAAGCGTAGTAGGGTTCGTCTAGAGGATTAGCGTTGGTGTCACAGGGTGTAACGCTTAAAGGAGTGTCGAAATGAACCAAAAACAAAAGATCACCTTATGGGTCGGCTTTTTCAATCTGGTTTTTCTGATGCTGTTTCCTCCCTTTGATTCACTGACGGTCACGGGCGCCAATGCGCTGGTCTTCGCGGGCTTCAGTTTTGTGTTCTCGCACAGTGCCAGCGAAGCCATCAATACGGATGTCCTGTTCCTCGAGATGGTGGTGTTGCTGGTCAATATCGGCGTTGCCTGGCTGCTGTTTCGAGATACGAAGAATGTCGGTTCGAAACGTCGATTCAATGTTCAGAATGCAATTCTGATAGTCGTTGCAATCAACCTGACTGTCATCCTGCTATTTCCGCCTTTTGAGAATGTCGTCGAGATCAACAGTCCGATCATGTCCGACTTCCAGGGTTTCTACTTCATCTTTTCGGCTGACCCGATGCACGCCATCATCACTTCGGTGTTGTATGAGGAAGTAGTCTTCGTACTGTTCAACGGAGCGTTGGCATGGCTCTTCTTCCGTGAGGAGAAGAGCAGAGAGATGACGCCGAAAGAGCAGATGGAGCTGATGCGTAAGATCAGCGGCAAGAAATAGCCCGGGTGTCGGCTGATAAGACATTAAATCTTCACCGCGACCTTGAAGATCACCTTGCGCACCATTCCGTTTGCCACCAGCGGCGCGTGCGCGTCCTCCGGGAAGAAGATACAGAAATGATCGGGTGGCACGGCCACCCATGAGGCGGGCGCATCGTGGAAGAAGCGAATGTCGCGCTCCTCACTGTGCTCGCCCACCGGGTTATGGCAATCCGCCAGCGGCTTCCAACCCATCTGTTCATCACCCTGCAACACCAACTGGATATCGATGTAACGCCGATGCGCTTCCAGCCGCGCCATCTCTTTCGTCTTGCCCGGCACCTGTTCCACGATGGCGATCAGGTCATCGCCGACGATGTTGTAGCGCCCCGGGGCGAGTGCGAACAAGTCGGTGTTGCGAATATAGTCGAACACGCGCGGGAACAAAGGATGCAGCACGGTGTAGCGTCCTGCGCCATCGATATTACTGAAGATCATTGTCTCTCCATGAGATATGGTATTGCATGATTCGGCAGGGTGCGAAAATCACGATTCACTTTTGTTGTAGGTCGCAACACGATTACGACCGGAATCCTTGGCTTGGTATAGCGCCTCATCGGCCTTGCGCAAAGCCGAATCGAAGTCGCCCAGATTGTCCCCCTCGGCGACACCAATGCTTGCCGTGACATGCAATTCACCTTGCTCAAGGTTGATCGGGTTCTCGATGATACTTTGAAGAATCCGCCGCGCAGTACTGACGCCGCTTCCCGGAGAAGGTGCCTCGAGCATCACCACGAATTCTTCACCGCCGTAGCGCGCAACCAGGTCGTTGGGGCGGCACTGCTGTTTCACTACGCGCGCAGTCTCTGCCAGTACGCCATCGCCAACCTGATGCCCATATTTATCGTTGATGCGCTTGAAATGATCTATATCGATCATCAGAACGGCAATGCGGGTTCCATCGTATCGCCAGCGCTCATACAAACGTCCTCCTTCCGAGAACAGATGACGCCGGTTGCATAGGCCGGTCAGAGGATCGGTGCGGTTGTCATATTCCAATTGTGTTGTGCGTTCACTGATTTGCTCGTGATAAACCAACAGCTCTGTATTTGCACTGGTCAACTCTCTTGCCAGCAGGCCGACCTCGTCGCGTCGCGAGATCAAATAATCGGGAAGCTGCTGCTGTGTTCCCATGTTGTTGGCGAAACGCTGCAAAATGCGCAGCGGGCGTGTCACTACATAGTACGATCCAAGGATAATTATTCCGATGACTAGCGCCAGCAAGATCACTGCAGTAGTGATGAAACGATCACTTCCTGCTTTCAACAATTCCAATTCGTTATCCATCGGTAATGTCAGGCTAATCCCGCCGCGTACCTCCCCGATTTTGTAATCCTGAAAACCGTGACAACGCAGACAACTCTGCTCGACATATAAAGGCGCCATGAAACGGTAATAATTTTTCCCCTCCTGATAGCTGAACTCGGAGGCTTCCTTCAGGCCGGATTCGAACTTCTTCAGGCTGCGCATCTCGAAATCGTCTGGAGCATTGTTTGGATTGATCGTCTTCAGGCTGGTCAGATGAAAACGGATATCCGCATTCTTCGCCGTCAGCTCGGACAGCTCGCGGCTCATCAGCGCCGGATTCTTCAGCGTATACACATTGCCATTGGTGTCGGTAATCTCCGGCACGACCGTGCTTTTCTCGCCGTGTCCCGGCCCGACTTCATACAGATAGCGGTTGGTCTCCATGCCCGGCTGCTTGCGCACATAGACACCCCCGTAAGAAGCGTTCCAACTGCGCGTAAGCACGATCTGCTGATACAGCATGCGAGCTTGTTGATGCAGGAATTTATCAAGATTGCGATGTGCAAGATCATCGAACCACACCGCCGTCAGGACAAACGTGACTATCAGCGCGCTGGAGATCAGCACGCCAAGTTTTCTGCCCACGGAGCCGGTCAACCTCATAACGATCTTGCGTAACGTTGATGGTCGAATGGTAGCAGACCGCACTTCCTGCTGGTAGCGTGGAAGTGCCGGATCCCGTTACCGGACGACTCCCGATGCCTTGTCGAACAGCAATGCAACAGCGAGCGTACTCAGTCGCGGCCGGGGAGCATGCGCGTCAGCGTGTTGTCGCGCTTGATGTAGTGATGGTACAGGGCGGCAACCACATGCAGGCCGAGCAGGTAATAGCCGGTAGTGCCGACGAACTCGTGTAGTTCTTTGATCTGTTTTGCGAGGTCTTTATCTTCGCCGATCAGCGCGGGCAGTTCCAGACCGAAGAAGGGGATGACTTTGCCGGACGCGCTGAGTACCAGCCAGCCTGTCAGCGGCATGACTATCATCAGTGCGTAGAGCGCGAGGTGCATTAGCTTGGCGGCTAACTGCTGCAACTTTTCCGGCTTGGGTTGGATGTTCGGGGTGGGGCCGGACAGGCGTGCGGCGATGCGTAGCCAGACCAGTACAAACACCAATAATCCCAACATGAAGTGCCAAGTTTTCAATGCTTCACGCGGGTCGCTGCCTTTTTCGTACAAGACACGCAACTCGATGCTGGCATACAACGCGATGAACAACAGCAGCATCAGCCAGTGGATGCCGATGGAAAGCGAACCGTAACGGGTGGTGGTGTTCTTCCAATTCATCGTGATCTCCTGGTTTGTGATGGGGCGACGGAGTCGTGGACAAGCGGGATGCACCGAAGTTCTTCGGTGCTTATATAAACCTCGCCACCATCCCCTTGGCCAGCTCGCCCTGCAACGGTATCCGTACGCGATGACCACTCCCCGGCGCGACGACGATAGGGCTGCCTTCCATGCTGCGCATCTCTTTCAATTCGATGATGCTGTTACCTGCTGGGTGGATGATCTCCAGCTTGTCGCCGACGGAGAATTTGTTCTTCACGTCGATCTCGGCCATGCCGTTGGCGCAGGCCACGATGTCGCCGACGTATTGCTGACGGAAACTTTCGGAGTGGCCGCGCATGTAGTTCTGCTGTTCGTGGGTGTGATGGCGTTCGTAGAAGCCGTCGGTGTAGCCGCGGTTGGCCAGCGCGTCCAGCGCGCCCAGCAACTCCAGATTGAAGGGGCGACCTTTGACGGCATCGTCGATGGCCTGGCGATACACCTGCGCGGTGCGTGCCACGTAGTAGATGGATTTGGTGCGACCTTCCACTTTGAGCGAGTCCACGCCGATCTTCACCAACCGTTCGACATGCTCCACCGCGCGCAGGTCTTTCGAGTTCATGATGTAAGTGCCGTGCTCGTCTTCCAGCACCGGCATCAACTCGCCAGGATGATCCTGGCGCGAGATGACGTAGACGCGGTCAGCCAACGGGTGGCGCGGTTGCGAACCGCAATCGGACAGTTGGCTTTCACTCAATGCTTTGTCGAAATCGAAGTCGATCTTCTCGATGTGGCCGGTGCCGTCTTCAACGGCGCTGTCCACTTTGTAATCCCAGCGGCAGGAATTGGTGCAGGTGCCCTGGTTGGCGTCGCGGTGGTTGAAGTAGCCGGACAGCAGGCAGCGGCCGGAGTAGGCGATGCACAGTGCGCCGTGGATGAACACTTCGAGTTCGATGTCCGGGCATTGCTGGCGTATCTCTTCGATCTCGTCGAGCGACAGCTCGCGCGACAAGATGACGCGTGACAGGCCGAGCGATTTCCAGAATTTCACTGCCGCATAGTTCACCGTGTTGGCCTGCACCGACAAGTGAATCTCTTGCTCGGGCCAGCGCTCGCGCACCATCGCAATGAGGCCGGGATCGGCCATGATGAGCGCATCCGGTTTCATCGCGATGACGGGTTCCATGTCCGCCATATAGGTCTTCACCTTGGCGTTGTGCGGCATCAGATTGCTGGCAACGAACAGCTTCTTGCCCAGCGCATGCGCCTCTTGGATGCCGATGCCAAGCTCTTCCAATTTGAACTCATTATTGCGTGCACGCAGTGAATAGCGCGGTTGCCCGGCATACACTGCGTCCGCCCCGAACGAGTAGGCGGTGCGCATCTTGTCGAGGGTGCCAGCAGGCAATAAGAGTTCAGGTGTCTTCATGTGGGGTTACGCGCGATAGCCGAGACGGTTCAATATCTCGATGGAGGCGTTTGCCTGGTTCAAGGTGTAGAAGTGCAGTGCGGGCGCGCCACCGGCGATGAGCTTCTCGCACAGTTGTGTGACGGCATCGCGGCCAAAGGCCTGCACCGATTCCACATCATCGCCGTAACCTTCCATGGTCTTGCGCATCCAACGCGGGATCTCTGCACCACAGGTGTCGGAGAAACGTGCGAGCTGCGAGTAACGTACGATAGGCATGATGCCCGGTACGATAGGTGTAGTGACGCCGAGCTTGCGAGTCTCATCGACGAATCGGAAGTAAGCATCTGCGTTGTAGAAATACTGCGTGATGGCGGAGTTGGCACCGGCGTTAATCTTGCGCTTGAAGTTGAGCATGTCTTCGCGCGCCGAGTTCGCTTGCGGGTGGAACTCGGGATAAGCGGCGACTTCGATGTGGAAGTGCTCACCGGTCTGTGCGCGAATGAATGACACCAACTCGTTGGCGTAGTGAAACTCGCCGATGCTGGCCATACCGGACGGCATATCGCCGCGCAATGCGACGATACGTTTGATGCCCATCTCTTTGTAGGTCTCCAATAGTGTGCTGATGTTCTCACGCGTGCCGCCGACGCAAGACAGATGTGGGGCGGCTTGGTGTCCTTCTGCATGGATGAGTCTGATGGTGTCCAGCGTGCGGTCTTGCGTGGAACCGCCCGCACCGAAGGTGCAAGAAAAGAACTCGGGCTTTAACGCAGCCAAGCGCTTACGCGCGGCAGTGAGCTTCTCAGCACCTTCAGGTGTTTGCGGAGGGAAGAATTCGAAACTGATGGGTGGAAGACTCATATCTTTTTCCTCATGACTTGGGCAGCCGCAGAGCTTAATGCCCAAGAGAAAATGCTGTACAACACCGCGCCCAAGACGCCATACCAGAAACTATCAACCACGAACCCTTTCAAAATCGACCCGGCGAACCAGAACAGCAGTCCGTTGATGACGAAGATGAACAAGCCCAAGGTGATGAGCGTGACAGGCAAGGTGAGTATCAAGAAGATCGGGCGGATGAGCGTGTTGACCAAGCCGAGCACAAAGGCGGCGATGACGGCTGCCATGAAGCCGGTCACATGGATACCCGGCACTAGGTTCGCAACGGCGAATAGTGCCAAAGAATTCAAAGCCCAGATGAATAGTAGTCGTAGCAACATTGTTCTTTATAAATGTTAAGGGGCGGGAAATCCCGCCCCGTCATCATACCTGCAACCAGTTAATCAATAACGGTAGTGGTTGGCCTTGTACGGACCTTCCTTCGGCACGCTGATGTAAGCGGCTTGCTGGTCAGTCAGGGTGCTCAGCTGCGCGTTCAGTGTGGTCAACTGCAAGCGGGCAACCTTCTCATCCAGATGTTTCGGCAAGGTGTACACGCCAATCGGATAGTCCTGAGTGCGTGTGAACAGCTCGATCTGCGCGATGGTCTGGTTCGCGAACGAAGAGGACATCACATACGAAGGATGGCCGGTACCGCAACCCAGATTCACCAGACGACCTTCAGCCAACAACAGGATCTTTTTGCCGTCAGGGAAAATGACGTGGTCAACTTGCGGCTTGATGTTGTCCCATGTGTATTGCTTGAGGGAGGCAACATCGATCTCGTTGTCGAAGTGGCCGATGTTGCACACGATGGCCTGGTTCTTCATCTTCTTCATGTGATCGTGGGTGATGACATGGTAGTTGCCAGTGGCCGTCACGAAGATGTCGCCGTGTTCGCAGGCGTAATCCATGGTCACCACGCGGTAGCCTTCCATCGCGGCTTGCAAGGCGCAGATCGGGTCGATCTCGGTCACCCAGACTTGCGCGGACAATGCGCGCAAGGCTTGAGCAGAGCCCTTGCCCACGTCGCCATAGCCTGCAACAACAGCAATCTTGCCGGCCACCATCACGTCGGTCGCGCGTTTGATGGCATCCACCAAGGATTCGCGGCAGCCGTACAGATTGTCGAATTTGGATTTGGTGACGGAGTCGTTGACATTGATGCCGGGGAACTTGAGTTCGCCGCGTTCGTGCATTTGATACAGGCGGTGTACACCGGTGGTGGTCTCTTCGGTAACACCTTTGACCGCAGCCAGACGTACGGAATACCAAGTCTTGTCCACAGCCAATTTGGCTTTGATGGAATTGAACAGGCAGATCTCTTCTTCCGATCCTGGATTGTTCAACAGGGAGGCATCCTTTTCCGCACGTGCGCCGAGATGCAGCAACAGGGTCGCATCGCCGCCGTCGTCCAGGATCATGTTGGAATAACCGCCATCCGCCCATTCAAAGATGCGGTGCGTGTAGTCCCAGTATTCGGTCAGATTCTCACCTTTGACGGCGAACACCGGTGTGCCGGTTGCCGCGATCGCAGCGGCAGCGTGGTCTTGTGTGGAGTAGATGTTGCAGGAAGCCCAACGCACTTCGGCACCGAGTGCTTTCAGTGTTTCGATGAGCACGCCGGTCTGGATGGTCATGTGCAGCGAACCGGTGATGCGTGCGCCCTTGAGCGGTTGAGATTTCGCGTATTCATTGCGGATGGCCATCAGGCCGGGCATCTCGATCTCGGCGATTGCGAGTTCTTTGCGTCCCCATGCGGCGAGAGACATGTCGGCGACGATATAGTCGGTGAATTTGCCAGTAGTCATAGTGCACTCCATTCATCTAAAAAGTTAATGAATGGGTGCAGTTGAAACGGGTGAACCACTGGCTCCGAGCCTGACGGGGGACTGGTTGTCCAGACCCGCTGCAGCACCCCTCGGAGGGTGGGTGTTACGAATTACAGTCCGGCGTCAGCTCTCAAGGCAGCTGCTTTGTCAGTGGCTTCCCACTTGAACTCCGGCTCTTCACGACCGAAGTGGCCGTAAGCCGCCGTCTTCTGGTAGATCGGACGCAACAGGTCGAGCATCATCACGATGCCTTTTGGACGCAGATCGAAGTGGCGCTTCACCAGCTCGGCAATCTTCTCGTCGGAGACCTTGCCCGTGCCGTAAGTGGTGACCATGACGCTGGTCGGCTGTGCCACACCGATGGCGTAAGAGATCTGGATCAGACACTTGTCGGCCAAACCGGCAGCGACGATGTTCTTCGCCACATAACGTCCGG
Source organism: Gallionella sp. (assembly GCA_029850565.1). Taxonomy (GTDB): domain Bacteria; phylum Pseudomonadota; class Gammaproteobacteria; order Burkholderiales; family Gallionellaceae; genus Sideroxyarcus. The sequence continues at coordinate 8,889 of JARCRR010000078.1, forward strand.
CGTAAGCGGCCGAGCGGTCGACCTTGGATGGATCCTTGCCGGAGAACGCACCGCCGCCGTGCGGAGCTGCACCGCCGTAGGTGTCGACAATGATCTTGCGGCCGGTCAGGCCGCAGTCGCCTTGCGGGCCGCCGATGACGAAACGTCCGGTCGGGTTCACCAGATATTTGATGTCGCCCTTGATGAGTTCCTTCGGCAACACCGGTTTGATGATCTCTTCGATGGCCGCTTCGCGGATTTGCTCCAGCGTCATCTCGGGTGCGTGCTGGGTAGAGAGCACCACGGTGTCGATGCAAAATGGCTTGTTATCGACATATTTGATGGTGACTTGCGACTTCGCATCGGGGCGCAGCCAAGGCAGACGTCCGTCGTGGCGCAATTGCGCCTGGCGCTCGACGATGCGATGCGACAGATAGATAGGGAGTGGCATCAGCACATCGGTCTCGCGGCAGGCGTAACCGAACATCAGACCCTGGTCGCCCGCGCCTTGGTCGAGGCCGTCGTCGTAGGCCTTGTTCACGCCCTGTGCGATGTCCGGACTTTGTTTGTCGTAGGCGACCAGCACGGCACAGCCTTTGTAATCGATACCGTATTCGGTGTTGTCGTAGCCGATGCGCTTGATGGTGTCGCGCGCGACCTGGATGTAGTCGACGTTGGCAGCCGTGGTGATCTCACCGGCCAAAACCACCAGTCCGGTGTTGCACAGTGTCTCTGCGGCGATGCGTGAATGTTTGTCCTGCGCTAGAATCGCGTCAACGATAGCGTCGGAAATCTGGTCGGCGACCTTGTCCGGATGGCCCTCGGACACGGATTCGGATGTAAAGAAGTATTCGCTCATGGCTCTCCGATTGTTTCTTGAGTAGTTAAAGGGCGCGCATTGTACCAAATCTCCCGCAACTTGATTTAATAGGTTTTTCTTACATGGTTATTCTGTTCGATGTGTTGGCGCGCCTCCCTTTGTCGGTATTGCACCGGCTGGGCGCGTTGCTCGGTTGGATGACCTACCTGTTCTCGAAACGATATGCGGCACGCTTGAGGGAGAATCTGGCCCATGCAGGGCTGGAACATGCGGAGACGGATTCGCGTGCGTTGTTGCATGCGAACATCCGCGAAGCGGGTAAGGGGGTGATGGAGCTGCCTTGGGTATGGCGCCGCTCTTTGGCGTGCGTGGTCTCAAGCGTCAAACATTGTCACGGTTGGGAGCACTTCGAGGCGGCGCATGCGCTGGGCAAAGGCGTCATCTTGTTGACCCCGCACATCGGCTGTTTCGAGGTCATCGGCCTGTACGTTGCCGCGCGCCAACCCATCACCTGTATGTATCGTCCGCCGCGTTATCCATCACTGGACAAGCTGATGCATCAGGGCCGTGAACGCGGACAGATGAAATTGGCGCCGACCGATCTGGGGGGGGTGCGTCAATTGCTCAAGGCGCTCAAGCGCGGCGAAGTCATCGGCGTACTGCCGGACCAAGTGCCCGGAAACGGCGAAGGCGAGTGGGTATCGTTCTTCGGTCGCCCCGCCTACACCATGACCTTGGTCGGACGTTTGATCGAAGCCGGCGGCGCTGTGGTAGTGATGTGCCACAGTGAGCGCCTGCCGCGCGGTGAGGGTTACGCGTTGCACTTTTCGCCTATGTCGTTCGCGGCGACGGCATCCATTCCAAAGCAGATGAACACAGCACTTGAGGCGGTGATCCGTGATCACCCCGATCAATATCTGTGGAGCTATAACCGTTACAAAGTTCCGCATGGTGCATTGCCGCCGGATGTGCGCAAGGATTCGTGATGCTGGTTCGCTTGGGAGTTTTCATTCTGTGGTTACTGCATTTCCTGCCGTTCCGGGTGCTTGTCGCCATCGGCAACGGACTTGGAACGATGCTGTATCGGTTGGCGGCAAAACGCCGCAGGATCGGCGATATCAATTTGAAATTGTGTTTTCCCGACATGCGCAGTGCGATGCGAGAAGCGTTGCTGCGCGAGCATTTCAAGATGTTCATGCGCGGACTGGTCGAGCGCTGCATCCTGTGGTGGTCTAGCGCGGAGCGCATCAGCAGTTTGATTCGCGTCGAGGGCGTGGAGCATTTCGAAGCCATCCAAGGTCAGCCGGCAATCTTGCTCACACCGCATTTCGTCGGCATGGATGCGGGCGGCCAGTGGATCGCACAGCAGACCGACACGGTGTGCATGTACGCGAACCAGCGCAGTGTCTATCTCACCCGGTTGTTGCTCGAGAAGCGTGCACGCTTCCGCAACCAGTACCTTTATTCGCGCCAACAAGGCTTGCGCCCCATCCTTAAAGGAATGCGTGACAGCATGCCGTTCATCTATCCGCCGGATCAGGATCAGGGCGTGAAGGACGGCGCGTTCATCCCATTCTTTGGCGTCCCTGCGGCGACCATGACCTCGGTGTCGCGCATCGCCAAGATGACGGGGGCCAAGGTCGTTCCCAGTATCACACGCGTGCTACCCGGTGGAGCGGGCTATGTGTTGACGTTCTATCCGGCATGGGAGAACTTCCCCAGCGGGGACGACATCGCTGATGCACGGCGCATGAATGAATTCATCGAGCAGCGCATCCTGGAGATGCCCGAGCAATACTTTTGGTTGCATAAGCGGTTCAAGACTCGTCCCGAGGGCGAAGAAAGCTTCTACAAATGAAATATCACGACCTGCGCGACTTCATCGCACAACTGGAAAGCATGGGGGAGCTCAAGCGCGTGAGTGCGCCGGTGTCCACGCATCTGGAGATGACCGAGATTTGCGACCGCGTGTTGCGCGCGCAAGGTCCGGCGCTGCTGTTCGAGAACGTGGTCGGACACAAGATGCCGGTACTGGCCAATCTGTTCGGTACGCCGCGCCGCGTGGCGCTAGGGATGGGCGAGGAAGATGTCAGCGCATTGCGCGAAGTGGGCAAGTTGCTCGCCTATCTGAAAGAGCCCGAGCCCCCCAAAGGATTGAAAGACGCGTGGGACAAATGGCCGATTCTTAAACAGGTGCTCACCATGTCGCCCAAGGTGCTGTCTTCCGCGCCGTGTCAGGACATCGTGTGGGAAGGTGCGGACGTCGATCTGTCCAGACTGCCCGTTCAGCATTGCTGGCCTGGCGATGTGGCACCGCTGATCACCTGGGGGCTAGTGGTCACGCGCGGGCCGAACAAGGCGCGCCAGAATCTGGGTATCTATCGCCAGCAAGTTATTGCGCCAAACAAAGTCATCATGCGCTGGCTGGCGCATCGCGGCGGCGCACTAGATTACCGCGACCACTGCGAAAAAAATCCGGGGCAACCATTTCCAATCGCGGTGGTGATTGGCGCTGATCCTGCAACCATATTGGGCGCAGTCACGCCTGTTCCCGATTCGCTATCCGAATACCAGTTCGCTGGATTGTTGCGCGGCAGCAAGACCGAGCTGGTGAAGTGTATCGGCAGCGATTTGCAAGTGCCCGCGTCAAGCGAGATCGTGTTGGAAGGTGTGATCCATCCCGGCGAGATCGCGCTGGAAGGGCCTTACGGCGACCACACCGGCTACTACAACGAGCAGGACGAATTCCCCGTGTTCACCATCCAGCGCATCACCATGCGCCGTGATCCGATATACCATTCCACCTACACTGGCAAGCCACCCGATGAGCCGGCGATGTTGGGTGTGGCGTTGAATGAAGTGTTCGTGCCGCTGCTGCAAAAGCAGTTCCCCGAGATCGCCGACTTCTACCTGCCGCCGGAAGGGTGTTCATATCGCATGGCGGTGGTGAGCATCAAGAAGCAATACGCCGGCCACGCCAAGCGCGTGATGTTCGGCATCTGGAGTTTCCTGCGCCAGTTCATGTATACCAAGTTCATCATCGTAGTGGACGACGATATCGATGTGCGCGATTGGAAAGAAGTCATGTGGGCGATCACCACGCGCATGGATCCGGTGCGCGATACCTTGCTGGTTCCAAACACGCCGATCGACTATCTTGACTTCGCCAGCCCAGTGTCCGGCCTGGGCGGCAAAATGGGCTTGGATGCGACCAACAAATTCCCCGGCGAGACGCAACGCGAATGGGGGACGCCTATCGTGATGGATGCGGCGGTAAAAGCGAAGGTGGATGCGATGTGGAGTGAGTTGGGTTTGTAGACAAAGAAAAAGCCGGGCATACCCGGCTTCGTTATGTTTCACCCGTTTTCAGAACTTCACAACGAACCCAGATGACAGCAATGTAAATTTGTTTTTATCGGTCGAACTGGCAGTGCCAATCTTGCCGAAGTCTTCATACTGCGCACGTAGCGCGAGCTTCTGGCTGAAATCAAACTGTACGCCCAAGCCCCACGCCAGATTATTGTTGGTACCTGAATCAGAAAGCGAAGCGCCAGGGATTGGAGGTGTAACGCCTCCAGAAACATCAACTTTCACATTCGCCAACCCTGCTTTGGCAAAGACCGAGAAGGTGTCATTGACTGGGTAAATGCCGATACCGCTAACTTGCAGGGCGGTTCCTTTCGCTTTCGCGCTGATGGTATATCCGGGTACTGATGCGCTATCAGTGATTTTTGTGGCCTCGCTGACGTTGAGGTAACCTCCCTCAATCGCAAAATTTGGATTCACTTGGTACCCTAGGCCAAAGCGGAAGCCAGTACCGGTTTCGGTGCAGCTTACACCGGCTCCTAACGTGCCTTGGCATACGTCGGCGACCTTGGATTGGCCGATATCTGCTACAGCATACAAACCTTCTGCGGCTAGTGCAGAGGTTGAGAGGAGTGTGGCAACGGCCAACGCAACTGGGGATTTCTTCATGGTGATTCTCCTTGAATAAAACGGTCAAAAATTAGGTACGCTCATTCTCAGACCCTCCCGTAGTAAGGTCAATCAGAAAAATGGCTATATATTCTTTCCGTTTGTAAGATATGGCGAAGGTGGATGCGATGTGGAGTCAGTTGGGTTTGTAACTCAGCGCTTTTGTACCCACTCGATGAGCGCGTCCTGCGCATCCTGACCGCGCTGGGCATAGGGGTGGTTGATCAGGAATACGACGACCCATTCTTTGCCATTCTTCGAACGTACATAACCCGCGATGGTTTTCACTCCGGTAAGTGTTCCGGTCTTGAGGTGGGCGTGGCTGGCTGCAGGACTTTTCTTAAGGCGCTTCTTTACTGACCCATCCACACCAAGGATGGGGAGGGAAGCTTGCAGTTCCGCGCTGAGTGGATGCGTGCTTGCGTGTTGTAACAGTTGGGACATGTGAGCGGCGCTGATCCTTTCCTTGCGCGAGAGGCCTGCGCCGTTTTCCAGCACGAGCTCTGGAAACTTCAAACGGTTTTTGAGTAGCCACATCTGCACAGCGAGCACGCTGCGATCGATGCTCATAGCTCCGACTTCGTTTTTCTTTGAACTCGCCTCGTGTGGTGTGTCCGACTGTTTCGACTCTGGATCGGTTATCGCCGCGCCCAGCGCCAAGAAAGTTTGCCGGGCCATCACGTTATTGCTGTACTTATTGATGTCGCGGATGATGCTGCTCAAGGGTTCTGAACGATGGGTAGAGAAGAGGCTGGCATTGCTTCCCACTATGCCATCACGTTCTTTACCCTGAAGTGTGCCGCCGATTTCTTTCCATACCGCGCGGAACATCGCGCCGACATAACGTGTGTGCGGCATCACGCTGAGATTCTGTTCTCGCTCACCGCATATGACGGGATAGTCACCTTGAAGTACCACGCTGTCGCCGCTGGGCTGCACGCTGAAATTATCATCCCAGTTGTCACAATTACCCTTCTCCTCTTTCGGTATCAATTGATTGTCCAGATTCATGCCCTCAAGAGGAGGTTCGCTGACGACACGCAAAGCACTGCCGTCGGGCATGTAGCGAAGGCGCAGTGTATTGAAATTGAGGAGCATCGCATCCGGCCCCACGTTGTAGGCACGCACCGGGTCGTTATCGAATTCGGCGGGATCATGAGCGGGCAGGTTGAAGTAGCTGCGATCCAAAACAAGGTCGCCGCGAATTTCGCGCAGGCCGCGCGCGCGCAGTTCGCTCAGCCATAACCAGAATTGTTCGATGGTGAACTTCGGGTCTCCATACCCTTTGAGAATCAGGTCACCTTTGAGCACGCCGTCCTTCAATTCCCCGTCTATCCATGCCTCCGTCTTCCATGTGTAGGCCGGGCCGAGCATGTCCAGCGCGGCGTAGGTGGTGAGCAGCTTCATAGTCGAGGCTGGATTCATCGGACGTTGCGTGTTGAGTGCGATGAGCGGCCCATGCCTGCCCACTTCACGCACTTCGACGGAAATGGCGTTGAGAGGAATGCCGACCTTCTTCAGTTCTTTCTGGACTGCGGGCGGTAGCGGAACCGCTTGCGCGTTGGCGATGAACAAAAGCGAGAGGAGTGAGGCGAGCAGTTTCATGTCAGTGATTCGATGATGGTGAGCGTGCGCTCCACCAATATTTGTATTTCCTTTTCGGTGATGACGTAGGGTGGCATGAAATATACCGTGTTGCCCATTGGGCGCAACAACAATTCGTGTTGCAAGCCGAGGCTGAAGCAACGTTGCGCGAAATCCGTTTGTTGTGTTTCCACCTCGAATGCCCAGATCATTCCGATGTTGCGGAAGTTCTTGACCTTGGCGTGCTCCCTTAACGGTCGCGCAATACGATTGAAAATCGCAGCAAGGTTGCGATTCGCATTCAGCACGTCATCCTGCGCAAAGATGTCCAGCGTGGCGAGTGCGGCGCGGCAGGCCAATGGATTGCCGGTATAGGAATGCGAATGCAAAAACCCGCGCGATGTTTGGTCATCGTAAAACGCTTGGTAGACATCGTCCGTGGTCATTACGATGGACAAGGGAAGGTAGCCGCCGGTGATTCCCTTTGAGATGAGCAAAAAATCGGGCGAGATACCCCTCCTTTCCAACTTTTTCCCGGAGCGAGAAAGAGCGATCGCCGCCTCCCCGGTAGCGGGGAGGTATTGTTGAATTCCCGCCTGTTCGCACGCAAACATCGTGCCGGTTCGTCCCATGCCCACTGCGATTTCATCGGCGATCAGATGCACGCTGTATTGCGAACACAGCTCGCGTGCGCGTTTCAAATAAACCGGGTGATACATTGCCATGCCCGAAGCACCTTGCACCAACGGCTCGACGATGAAGGCCGCGATGTGTTGGTGATGCGCTTGCAAATGAGTTTCCAGCGCGGCGGTGCAACGTAGCGCATAGGCTTTTGCACTCTCTCCAGAATCGGCATCTCGCCAATCAGGACAAGGAACAGTCGCATTCTGTTTAATCAGCGCGCCATAAGCATCTTTGAACAGCGCGACGTCGGTGACCGACAATGCACCCAAAGTCTCGCCGTGGTAGCTGTTCTGTAGGCTAATGAATTGCGTCTTCTGCGGTTTGCCGCTATTGCGCCAGTAATGTGCGCTCATCTTCAGCGCGATCTCGGTGGCCGAGGCACCGTCCGAACCGTAGAAACAATGCCCCAATCCAGCAGGTGCAAGTTCGCGTAACCGTTCCGAGAGTTGCACCACAGGCTCGTGCGTAAAACCCGCCAACATCACATGTTCTAATTTTCCAAGCTGGTCAGTAATCGCCGCGTTAATGCGCGGGTTGCAATGCCCGAACAAGTTCACCCACCAAGAGCTGACCGTGTCCAGATAACGCTTGCCATCGAGGTCGTATAGCCACACACCTTCGCCGCGCGCGATGGGGATCAGCGGCAGCGTCTCGTGACGCTTCATCTGGGTGCAGGGATGCCACACAGAAGATAGACTGCGGGCGAGAAGATCAGTGTTGGATGGCATGCGTTGCATCATATCGAAGTTTTCCGGTGGCGTAAGATGTGTACGTGAAAATCTGTGTGCGCGGAAATCATTCAAGGAGGCTGTCATGAATATTTTGATCACAGGCGGGACGGGATTGATCGGGAGCCATCTCTGTAAGGTACTTCTGGCGGAAGGTCATCAACTCACTGTGTTAAGCCGACATCCGGAAACGGTCGCGACCAAATGTGGTTACGGCGTGCAGGCAATGGGCAGTTTGGACGAATGGACGCCGGAACGAAGATTCGATGCGGTCATCAATCTGGCGGGAGAGCCTATCGTAGACGCGTATTGGTCGGTCAAACGTAAACAAGCTTTGTTGGATAGCCGTGTTGCATTGACGCGGAAGTTGGTGCAACGCATCACGGCGGCCCAACAAAAGCCAGTCGTATTGTTGAGTGGATCGGCGGTCGGCTACTACGGCAATGGCGGTGACGTCGAACTGGATGAATCGGTAGCGGCAGGCGACGACTTTCCTGGCGAGCTGTGCGAATCGTGGGAGATGGCCGCAAGTGCCGCAGAGCAGCTTGGGGTGCGTGTCTGTTTGTTGCGCACCGGTCTGGTGTTGAGTAAGCGCGGCGGTTTGTTGGGGCGCATGTTGATTCCCTTTAAGTTCGCGCTGGGTGCTCGATTGGGCGATGGCAAGCAGTGGATGAGCTGGATACATATTGATGACTATGTGGCGGCAGTGCTCAGTCTGTTGCACAACCAAGGGGCGCATGGCCCATTCAATATGACCGCACCGTTTCCCGTCACCAACGCTGAATTCACACAGCAGTTGGCACATGTGTTGCACCGCCCGGCAGTCTTTGTCGTACCGGGCTTTGTGCTGAAACTGGCAATGGGCGAACGCGCTTGTCTGTTGCTGGAAGGGCAGCGCGTTTTGCCGAAGAAACTCGAATCCGGGGGATTCAGATTCGCCTTTGCAGAAATTGAGGATGCATTGCAGAGCCTTTTGAAGTAACCCCGCAACCTCTGTCTGATAAGAAAAATCTTGTTTCGCCCTTGAATTCGGGCGGTGCTGCCCCTATTATTAGCAGTCGCTGGCGGAGAGTGCTAACTTCCCGCCGTCGCAAATAATCAACTCACTGAATTTAGGAGAAATAAGCATGAAGATTCGTCCTTTGCATGACCGCGTGATCGTCAAGCGCATGGAAGAAGAGCGCAAGACAGCGTCCGGTATCGTGATTCCTGATGCGGCGACCGAGAAGCCAGATCAGGGCGAAGTCGTTGCAGTTGGTAACGGAAAAATTGGTAGCGATGGCAAATTGCAGCCAATGAGCGTGAAGGTTGGCGACAAAGTGTTGTTCTCTAAGATATACGGCCAATCCTTCAAGATGGATGGCGTTGAACTTCTGCAAATGCGCGAAGAAGACATCATTGGCGTAGTCGAAGCCTAATACATACCTAACGAATTTCAGGAGAAATAAACATGGCAGCAAAAGACGTGAAATTCCATGATGCAGCACGTGCCAAGATGGTCGTGGGTGTCAACATTCTGGCCGATGCGGTCAAAGTAACCTTGGGCCCCAAAGGCCGTAACGTGGTTTTGGACCGTTCTTACGGTTCTCCGCATATCACCAAGGACGGTGTGTCCGTGGCTAAAGAGATCGAGCTGAAGGACAAGTTCGAGAACATGGGCGCGCAGATGGTCAAGGAAGTCGCTTCCAAGACTTCTGACGTGGCTGGCGACGGTACAACGACCGCGACCGTGCTGGCGCAATCCATCGTGCAAGAAGGTATGAAGTTCGTAGCCGCTGGTATGAACCCAATGGATCTGAAGCGCGGTATCGACAAGGCAGTGATCGCTGCGGTTGGCGAGCTGAAGAACATCTCCAAGCCTTGCGCGACAACAACTGAGATCGCTCAAGTGGCTTCTATCTCGGCTAACTCTGATGCGAGCATCGGCAAGATCATCGCTGACGCGATGGAAAAAGTGGGCAAAGAAGGTGTCATCACGGTTGAAGATGGTAAATCATTGGAAAACGAGTTGGACGTTGTCGAAGGTATGCAATTCGACCGTGGCTACTTGTCTCCTTACTTCATCAACAACGCGGACAAGCAAATCGCCGCAATGGACAATCCGTTCATCCTGTTGCATGACAAGAAGGTCTCCAACATCCGTGATCTGCTCCCCGTATTGGAGCAAGTCGCTAAGGCGGGTCGCCCACTGTTGATCATCGCTGAAGATGTTGACGGCGAAGCATTGGCAACTTTGGTTGTGAACAACATCCGTGGCATCTTGAAGACGGTTGCTGTTAAGGCGCCTGGTTTCGGTGATCGTCGCAAGGCCATGTTGGAAGACATCGCTATCTTGACGGGCGGTACTGTAATCGCTGAGGAAGTTGGTCTGACACTGGAAAAGACTACCTTGGCCGAATTGGGTCAAGCTAAGCGTATCGAAGTCAGCAAAGAGAACACCATCATCATCGACGGTGCTGGTAAAGAAGACGCTATCAAGACCCGCGTTGTTCAGATCAACAAGCAGATGGAAGAATCCACCAGCGATTACGACAAAGAGAAGTTGCAAGAGCGCAAAGCGAAGTTGGCTGGCGGCGTTGCAGTCATCAAGGTCGGCGCGGCAACTGAAGTCGAGATGAAAGAGAAGAAAGACCGTGTTGACGATGCATTGCATGCGACTCGTGCAGCGGTTGAAGAAGGTATCGTGGCTGGCGGCGGCGTTGCACTGTTGCGCGCCAAGGCTGCAGTTGCTGCTCTCAAGGGTGACAACCACGACCAAGACGCAGGTATCACCATCGTCTTGCGTGCGATGGAAGCGCCATTGCGTGCCATCGTGTCCAATGCTGGTGATGAGCCATCTGTAGTCGTCAACAAGGTGTTGGAAGGCAAGGGTAGTTTCGGTTACAACGCGGCTTCTAGCGAGTACGGCGACATGTTGGCGATGGGCGTAGTTGACCCAACCAAGGTCACCCGCACTGCGTTACAACACGCGGCATCTATCGCAGGTCTGATGTTGACCACGGCATGCATGATTGCTGACTTGCCAGAAGACAAGCCAGCCGGCGGCATGGGTGGTGGCGATATGGGCGGCATGGGTGGTATGGGCGGCATGATGTAATTTGAGCCTACTGCGTGGCTCGATCGTCACGCTACGGTGTAAGAAGTTGTGAAACGAACCCCGCCATGAGCGGGGTTCGTTTTTTATATTGCCCGAAGTGGGGCTTATGGCTACAATGCGCGCCTTCGTTTTACCCGTCCCGTCAGGGAAGGCTCAAAAAAAACGGCTCGGTAGCTCAGTTGGTAGAGCAGCGGATTGAAAATCCGCGTGTCGGTGGTTCGATTCCGCCCCGAGCCACCAAACAATAGAAAGCCCAACCTTAACAAGTTGGGCTTTTTCATTTTGAGCTTTATTCCGGTCAGTGGAAAACACGCCAAAATTCAAAGACCAAGCAAAATAGCCGGGGATATAGATATTCTTTCCAGTTGAAGGGGCAAACCCTTTATGAGATGCTGACCACCGTTTTTCCGTCTAGGAATCTTGGCAAATTAAGGCTACTTTAGATTCCTCGGCAATCGCCAGATTCATTGAGGTTTTTTATGTGGCTTCAAATTCACATATTTTTCATCTCACCCAAGCAGAATGCAGGTATGTGAAACTGATTCTATAAGATGATTATTCGCCATTCAGGCATTGAGCTCAGAACGTATTGAATAGGAGACAGCATCATGAAATCGAAATCTGTAACCAGCAAATCGAGCAACGTCAAAAATTCTGCGGCAAAAAAACTACTGTCGAAAAATGCGCTGCAACAAGACGAACTCCTGAATGGCAAGGCAACCGCGCTTGAAGACATAGCGGCATCGCAAAATCAATACGAATCTGAAGCGCCGAAGACGGCGGAAGAAGAATTTACTCAAGCAAGTCTGAACAATACCGGACAGCCGATCCTCCTGGCCGAAAGCGAATTTGCAGAGCCTGAGGCGGTTGTGCCAGATGCGCCAGTTCCCGCGACTGCCACACAAACACCTGTTACAGCACCGGCCGCACAAGAGGCAACTCATGCCACAGGCGCGGCAATTCCATCCAATCTTCCCGCCGGAACGACCATCATCATTCAGCAAGCCCCGGCTGCTGCTGTTGTCGAAAGTGGCATGTCATGGGGATGGATATTGGGCGGTGCGGCAGCCATTGGCGGTGTTGCCGCCGCTGCTGGAGGGGGTGGAAAAAAATCAGGAACAACCCCAACCACGCCGACCGGTCCGATCACCTATGCATTGGCGGGTGCAGTGGCTGACGGCAAGATCGTGGGAGCGAAGATCTATGTTGACTTGAATGACAACGGACTTGCAGATGCCAACGAAGACACGGGCTTGGTGACTCTGGGCACATTGGGCAATGTGAGCGACCCGAACAACGGTAAATTCAGCGGTTCGACCACGCTAAACATCAGTGGTCACGCACTTATGGCTGTGGGTGGCACGAACGTTGATACGAATTTATTGAACAGCTTGGTGTTGAAAGCACCCACAGGCTCGACCATCATCAATCCACTGACTACCCTGCTGCAAAACACCATCAAGAATACCGGCATGTCGGTTGCGGCGGCCGAGGCACAATTAAAGGGCAATCTTGGCCTGACATTGCCGACAGGTCAGTCGCTGACTCATTATGACCCGCTGGCAACCCCCACTGACCCGGCAGCAATCGCTGTACAAAAAGTGGCAGCGCAGGTGGTTGCAGTTGCCATGGCGACCGTCAAAGCTGATACGGCGGTGACGAACAACGCGACGGCAGCAGTCGCCTATGCCAAGGCGCTCGATTCGATTGCAAAGGCCTCCGCGATATTGCCGATCGATCTGGGCAACTCGTCCGACGTGACCACCATCCTGACAATCAATGGTGCATCGGCGCTTACCAAGGCTGCATTGGCAACGACCATTACCACGGACACGGGAGCCATCGCGCTTGCAATAGATATCGCAGGCATTTCCCTTGCGCAAAAAGCAGCGGGCTTACCGCCAGCGCTGACGGTATCCCTGAAAACCGATACCGGCACAAGCGCGACCGACGGGAACACCAAAGATGGCACATTGATCGTTGCAGGCCAGCAAACCGGCCTGACCGTGGAATACAGCACGAACGGCGGCTCAACTTGGGCAACCACCTTTATTGCGGTCGAAGGTCAGAACACCGTCCAAGTGCGCCAAAAAGATTTTGCGGGAAATGCTTCGCCCTCTGCCACGCTGACCTTCACCTTGGACACGATTGCACCGATAGTCACGGGTATCAATGTGGGAATCGATACAACCATCGATGCAAGCGAGGCTGTGGTAGCGACACCGCTTACCATCCTGCCGACGCTGGCTACAGGCGAAACCTTCAGCACGGTATCGGTGCAGGGATTTAGCAAAACGGGGACATTCATATCCAAGTCTGCCACGCTATCAAACGGTGTGTATAAGTTCGACGCCACGCTATTTGCGGATGGAGCGTTGACCGTACAGACACTCATCAAGGATCTCGCCGGCAACCAGCGGTTGGACAACAATTATTTGACTCTGGACAGGACAGTAGCAGGAACAGGCCTGATGGCGCCGACGGTCGCGCTGACTTCCGATACGGGTTCCAGTGCAAGTGACAAGATCACCAATGTTGGGACTTTGAATATCTCCGCGCCTGCAGCGGGAGCATCCATTGAATACAGCACGGATGGCAAAGCCTTGTCTGATATTACTAAGACATGGACAGCCAGCTTTGTTGCGGTGGAGGGTGGCAACACCGTGCAAGTTCGCCAGAATGATGGCGCAGGCAACACGTCCCCTGTATCCACATTGACTTTCACGCTGGATACTGTTGCGCCGACAACGGCACCCACCGTTGCGCTGACCGGCGATACCGGCACTGCCGGCGACAAGATCACCAGCAACGGCACATTGAATGTCACCGGCATAGATGCTGGAGCCACAGTCGAATACAGCGCCAACGGAACTTTGGGTTGGTCGGCTACGGCGCCCGCCTTGTCACAAGGCAGCAATACAGTTTATGTACGCCAAGTTGATGCAGCGGGTAATGCCTCAGTTGCTTCCGTACCCTTCACTTTCACCTATGACAACGTCGCTACCGCACCGACAGTTGCTTTGAATTCCGATACAGGAAGCAGCGCGACAGACAAGATCACCAGCAATGGCGCATTGAATGTTACCAGCACCGAAACCGGTGCAACCGTGGAATACAGCACGAATGGCGGCACGACATGGACTTCCAGTTTCAGCGCTGTGCAGGGTAGTAACTCTGTCCAGGTGCGTCAAAAAGATGTGGCGGGCAATACCTCCACATCCTCTACCACACTTACCTTTACGCTGGACACAACGGCGAATGCGCCGACAGTGGCTTTGACTACCGATTCCGGCTCCAGCGCAACAGACAAAGTCACCAATGTAGGTACGCTCAAGATCAGCGGAACGGAAACGGGCGCAACCGTCCAATACAGCGCGGACGGAGTTACTGGGTGGTCGGCCAATGCCCCAGCACTTGTTCAGGGTAGCAACACCGTTTATGTACGTCAGACCGATACGGCAGGCAACACCTCCAGCGCAACATCGCTCACCTTCACCTACGACAACGTGGCACCCACAGCGCCGAGTGCGGTCACGGTCGGCGGTAACGCCACTATCGGTAGTAACGAAGCGACGACCGCGACCGCCATCGCCATTACAGTGGCAAGCGGGGAAACAATCAGTCAGGTCAGCATCGCAGGTACGGCCAATGCTGCTAACGGCGGAGGCGCACTTACCGTGTCGGCAGTGAAGAATCAAACCACCGGCAATTGGGAATTCGATGCCACCAAATTTGTGGACGGCACTTTGACGGTGACCACTACAACGAATGACTTGGCGGGCAACACCCCGGCAAGCGGGACATTCACATTGACCTTGAGCGCGACCGTAGCCGAGTTGATTGCGCCGACAGTCGCGCTGACAAGCGATACAGGCTCAAGCACAACCGACAAGATCACCAGCAATGGCGCGTTGACTGTCAGCGGCTTGGCCGCCTCGGCAACGGTTGAGTACAGTACCGACAACACAACTTGGTCAGCTACCCCGCCCATTCTGGGGGCGGGAAGCAACACTGTATATGTGCATCAAGTAGTGGGCGCCAGCACGTCGCCAGCCACCAGCATCACCTTTACATACGATAACGCTGCCCCAATAGCTGCCCCTACCCTGAGCTTGAGCTCCGATACCGGTAGCAGTGCAACGGACAAGACCACCAGCAATGGCACGTTGAGTGTCACCGGTGTGGAAACGGGTGCAACCGTTGAATACAGCGCCAATGGAACTTCGGGTTGGTCGGCCACAGCACCTGCATTGGTGCAAGGCAGCAACACGGTTTATGTGCGGCAGGTCGATGCAGCGGGTAATGCCTCAGGTGCTTCCGTACCCTTCACTTTCACCTATGACAATGTCGCGCCCACAGCCTCGCCGACAGTAGCGTTGACAACGGACTCGGGTACGGTCACCAACGACAAGATCACCAACAACAGCACCTTGAACATCACCGGAACCGAGGTAGGTGCAACTGCCGAATACAGCACCGATGGCGGATTGACATGGGGTGCAAGTTTCACTGCCGCGCAAGGCAGCAACACCGTGCAGGTACGCCAAAAAGATGTGGCGGGTAACACCTCTGCACCAACCAGCTTCACCTTCACTTATGACACCGTTGCCAATGCGCCAACGTTGGCCTTGTCGTCTGACTCCGGCAGCAGCGCAACCGACAAGATCACCAACAACGGTGTATTGAGTGTCACCGGTACTGAAACCGGCGCAACGATCCAGTACAGCGCCGATGGAGCGACGGGTTGGTCGACAACAGCGCCTGCCTTGGTGCAGGGCAGCAACACCGTCTATGTTCGTCAGGTCGATGCGGCGGGCAATACCTCCGCCGCTTCCACGGCGTTCAACTTTACCTATGACAACGTTGCTGCTGCACCAACAGTCGCGTTGACCACTGATTCTGGCGTTAGCGCTACGGACAAGATCACCAACGTCCGTACTCTGAACGTCACGGGCGAAACAGGTGCCACAGTCGAATACAGCGTGGATAACGGTGTGACATGGGCCGCCAACTTTACGGCGGTCGAAGGCGCGAATACCGTCCAAGTGCACCAGAAAGATACGGCGGGCAATATCTCCAACGCGACCACCTTTACGTTCACGCTCGATACCATTGCAAGTGCACCGACCGTATCCTTGACTACGGATTCAGGCGTGCTCGACAAGATCACCAACACTGCCGCTTTGACCGTGACGGTGCCGGTACCGTCGGGGGCGGTGATCGAATACACCACGACCGATCCTGCCGGAACAGGAGTAGTCACCTGGAGCACCAGCCAGCCGACGTTCGCCAACGACGGCACACAGGACGGGGCGAAGACAGTATGGGTGCGCCAGACCGACCCGACCGGAAATCTGTCTCCTGTCACTAAGTTCGATTTCACGCTGGACACCGCAGCACCCGCAACGCCTATTGTTGCCCTGTCCAGCGACACGGGGTCGAGCGCAAGCGACATGATCACCAGCAATGGCGCGTTGAGTGTCACAGGAACCGAGCTTCTTGCCACGATTGAATACAGCGTCGATGGCGGCATCACTTGGGCTAGCACTTACACCCCGGTCGAAGGAAGCAACACCGTGCAAGTCCGCCAACTGGATGTGGCGGGCAATTCCTCTAAGGCGGCAACCATCACCTTCACATTGGATACGCAGATTTCTCCAACTACCAACGTCAAGGCAGGAGGGGACGTTACGCTCAGCTTGGCCGAGGCAACCAGCACTGCTGTCATAACGGTTATACCGCCCAACCCGAATCAAACGATCTCCTCCGTATTGGTATGGGGTTTTGATAAATTGGGCAATTGGGTCAGCCAGACCGCTGCTGCTACCGCAATGCCAGGCGATTTCATCTTTGATGCCACCAATTTCGCCGATGGCGACCTCACCGTGCGTGTAACTGCATCAGATGTGGCGGGCAACACGGTGACCAGCGGCTGGGGTACCAACGTGATTCTTAAGAGCACCACGACTGCAGGCGTAACCACAGTGGATATCGGCGGCGATTTGTTTATCAATGCTGCGGAAGCAACCGCTACCGCCCAACTCCACGTGGTGCCGGCGATTGGTGATAGTGTGACCGCTGTGACCGTATCGGGCTGGGATACTGCTTACATCTGGAAAACGGTCACTGCGATATCGGGCGCGAATGGCATCTACACCTTCGATGCCACCCAGTTTACCGATGGTCAATTGACAGTAGATGTCACTACACTATCCGGCAACAAGACGGCTTCCATTACTCTCGACACGGTTACTCCGACCGGACCGTGGAATGTGTATACCAACAATTGGGATTTCCAGATCGATGGCACGGAAGCCTCCACAGCAACCGTACTCAACCTCTCCATTTCTGACTGGAGCGCCAGCGTCGCCTCGGTGGTGGTGAGCGGCATCGTCAAGGGCGGAACCGCAGTACATAGCGTGAATGCCGTCTACGACCCGATGACTGGCAACTGGACATTCGATGCCACCGGCTTTGCGGATGGCGCACTGAGCGTACAGACTGCCACCGCCGATGCGGCGGGCAACAGCGTCAACAACAGCTACAGTCTGACACTGAACACCGCCGCGGCGAACGTGGGTGGTGATACCTACATCAACCAGTGGGAGAACAGCACCAGCACCTACCTCAGCGTGTTTGCGCCCGCAGGACAAACCGTCAGCAGTGTGACCCTGACCCAGGGCGCCACGACAGTGACCGTGTTACCGGACATGTATGGCAGCATTTACTTTGATGCCACGCAGTTCGCCGAGACGACCCCTATCAGCGTCACGGTGACCACGAATGCCGG